>CAZLVZ010000010.1:0-16285 GCA_964563465.1 uncultured Candidatus Saccharibacteria bacterium
TTATCGCTGATAGATATTTTTTTAGACAATTGCTCGTTTTCCTTAGGAATGCTTAGGCGCAAAATGCCACGCCTTACCGTTGCCTTTGCTTGAGTGATTTTAACTTTTTCTGGAAGAATGATTTTTTTGGAGAAAGGTCCCCAAAAACATTCTTGTAGAAAATAATTTCTTTTTTCTTTGTCTTGAGGCCTCTCTCTTTTTCCCCTAATAGTTAGCATATCCTCCTCTACAGAAATATCTAAATCTTTAGCGGTTATTCCAGCGATAGGTGATTCAATAACAAATTCTTTTTCTGTTTCATAAATATCTACAGCTAACTCTCCTTCAGCTTTTTGTGACGGCCATTGTCTTTCAGGATTTTCTTTTTTATCTTCTTCCATTAAGTCCGCATCACTTTTATTTTTTTTGAAAATAGACATATTTTATTTGCGATTCAGGATACCCTGCGTACCCTGCAAACGCTTGCTAATTTTTTTACTTTTTTGAATTCAAATAAGACAATAATGAATAAACTGGCAAGGATTGTTATTATAGTAGTTGTTCCTTGCCACCCTTCTATCTTTATAGCAATATTAAATAATCCGTGCAAGGCAATTGAAATTAATAATCCAAAAAATAAAAGCCGTCGTCGTTTTTTGGTCTTAAATAAAGATAGCGCTAAAAAGAATCCGACATTAGCGGAACAAAGAGCATGTAAGAATGTCGCCCCGATAAATCTTCCACTTAAAGCAAGCGCAGTTTTTTCTATGAGGTATGGTTCTTTTAATAAAAATAGAATTAAAATGTTTTCTAACGCTGCAAAGCCTAAGCCAACAATAATCATATAAATCATAGCATCTACTGGTTCATCAAACTCAGTATTTTTTAAAACACTCAATCTTATAACCAAATATTTCGCGAGCTCTTCTACAAGCCCAACTCCCGCTAAAAAGTAAATTGCTAGAAGAATATTTTGTGAAAAATTTAGGCCTTGAAGTAATGCGACGAATTTCCACTCAATCAAAGCAGCGGGCAGGGTAACAGCCATTCCATAGATAAAGATTTTTATTACCATTGCGTTCGGTTCTGGTCTTTTATCTTTTCTTAAATAAAAAAGTAACCAGATAGTGCTGGGAATTAGACCTAAAACAATAAAGATAGGATAAAGAAACATAGATTGATTAATTATTTATTATCTATTCTAAGATTTGGCTGTGCTTTAATTTTTTGCCAATTGTCAGGAGATTGATTCTTCATAAATTTCATCCAGGCAGTGAAAGCAATCATTGCTGCATTGTCTGTGCAAAACTTGGAATCAGAGAAATGAAAGATAATATTTAAATTTTCTTTTTTAATTTTTTCTTTGAATTGTTTTTGTAATTCTTTGTTAGCCGTTACTCCGCCACCGAGAAGAATTGATTTTGCTTTATAATCTTTTGTTGCCTTTATTGTTTTTTTTATCAAGACATCAATGATTGCCTGTTGGGCTTCACGAGCCATTGCTTGAATGTATTGTTTTGATTCTTTTTCTTTTTTTGTTTTCTTTTTATCTCCGAGCTTAACGGGGAGACAAGGTTCTGCCGAGTGAAACGAAGCGTGGTTCTTATAATCATACAATACTGCTGTTTTTAGTCCAGAGAAACTAAAATCATAATCCTTAGAATAAAGCATTGGTCTAGGCAATTTTATTGACAGATTATTATTGGCTAATGGCTTCGCTGCTTCTTTGGCAATAGCTGGTCCTCCGGGATATGGGAGTCCTAAAATTCTAGCAATTTTGTCAAAAGCTTCTCCCGCTGCATCATCTCGCGTTTCACCTAAAATCTTATATTTCCCAAAACTTTTCATTAGAATAATTTGAGTATGTCCTCCCGATACAATAAGAGAAATTGCAGGGAATTTAATTTCTTTTGGTTCTTGCGCTTTGTTTTTTGTTTTTTTGCTATCTGATTTTAACCAATTAGCGAGAATGTGTCCTTCAATATGATTTATTCCCATTATTGGAATTTTCCAACAACAAGCAAGGGCTCTAGCAAAATTCACTCCCGTCCACAAGCAAGGATCCAGTCCGGGTCCCATTGTTACTGCTATTAAATCAATTTTAGGCTTTTGATTCGTTGCTAAAAATCTTTTCAATTCTTTATAAAGAACGGCTTCTCTTTCTAAAATTTTTTTTAATTTTTGACAATTGAATTTTGAGGCTAATTTGACATCTTGTGTTAGATTAGTTTCCTTCAATGCTTTGGCGAGTAGTGGCGTCAAATTTTTTTGATGTTCTCTTCTTGCCACTAACGGATACACTCCTCCCCATTTTTGATGGATTTTAACTTGTGAGGAAATCAAATTTGAAATTAACTCAAATTTCTTAGCGGAACCTTTTGCTAAGGCAATGCACGAATCATCACAAGATGTTTCTATTCCTAATATTATCATTCATTTAGAATATCAGTCCTCTTGAAATTTTACAACTTTTCAATTAAGATAGATTATGATGTTGGTAATAGACCCCATCATCTAGTGGTTAGGATATCAGGTTTTCATCCTGAAAACCGGGGTTCGACTCCCCGTGGGGTCGCATTAGAAATATAGACAACTTATGGATGAAAAATATTATTTAAAAATTTCTCATGCTTGTGATTTGAAAAACCCTAAAGAGAGGGTTTTATTTAGATTTTTAGAAATGTTGCCCGGACTTTTGACATGGTTTACTCTTTTGGGAGCAATTGCGCTTTGTTATTTCCGTCCCCAATTAGCAGCATTTTTTATTCTAATATTTGTTCTTTATTGGTTTTTTAGAGCAATATATTTTTCTTTTCATTTGAGAGCTGGATACAAGAAGATGAAAGAAGAAGAAAATATTGATTGGTTAACAAAATTAAAAGACCTTAAAGAAATTTCTAATGGATTATTGGTTGATGATTGGAAAGGAATTTATCATTTGATTATTTTACCTATGTATAAGGAGCCATACGCCATAGTGAAAGAATCTATAGAAGCTTTGTTAAAAACTGATTATCCTAAAGACAAAATGATTGTTGTTTTAGCGCAGGAGGAAAAAGCAGGAGAAGAAATAAAGATAATTGGCGAGAGAATAAAACAAGAATTTAAAGATAATTTTTTTAAGTTTTTAATTAGTATTCATCCTGCGGATTTGCCTAACGAGATCGCGGGTAAGGGCTCTAACGAATCATGGGCCGCCGAGAAAGCAAAGAATTTTTTAGATAGCATAGAGATTCCTTATGAAAATGTTATTTTCTCTGCACTTGATATTGATACCGTAGTGTCGGTTCATTATTTCAGTTGTTTGACTTATCATTATTTGACTACTGCAAAGCCAACGAGGACTAGTTTCCAACCTATTCCATTATTTTTAAACAATGTTTGGCAAGCGCCAAGTATTTCTCGGCTCTTTTCTTTTTCTTCGTCGTTTTGGCATATAACAAATCAAGAAAGACGAGAGAAATTGATTACTTTTTCTTCTCATTCTATGTCTTTTAAGGCCTTAGTTGAGGTGGGTTTTAAACAAAGAAATGTTGTATCTGAAGATTCAAGAATTTTTTGGCAATGCTTTTTGTTGTTTGACGGAGACTATAGGGTTGAACCGCTTTATTGTTCCGTTTCAATGGACGCCAATGTGGCTCGCTCTTTTTGGCAAACGATTCTTAATATGTATAAACAACAAAGAAGATGGGCTTATGGAGTGGGCGATATTGCCTATTTTACTTTTGGTTTTATGAAGAATAAAAAAATTCCTTTTAAAAAGAAATTTTCTTTGGCTTTTGAAATAATTGAAGGACACTGGAATTGGGCTTGCGCTTCAATTTTATTGGCGACATTAGGTTGGTTGCCAGTTTTTCTTGGCGGAGAGGAATTTTCTCAAACTCTTTTTTCCTACAATCTTCCAAGGGTTACGGGAAGAATTTTAGCCATTGCTATGATTGGGTTGTTTAGCTCTATCTATTATACTTTTTATTTGCTTCCACCAAAGCCCGGAAAGAAACAGAGAGATTTAAATGTCTTTTTGTCCTCGCTTCAATGGTTTCTTCTTCCATTAACAATGATTTTCTTTACTGCGTTGCCAGCAATTGATGCGCAGACCCGTTGGCTTCTTGGTAAATATATGGGTTTTTGGCCAACGCCAAAACATCGTTAATAGCGCAATAGACCCGGCCCAGTGATAGTGACTATTCTAAATGTATTGTTTGAGTAAATCTTTTTAATCTTTCTCTTAATGCGGGAAAGTTTTTTAGTCCTGTGTTCGTTGAGAGAATTTTTTTTGCCGCTTCCCGAGTTTTTTCTACTAAAGAAAAATTAGTCAAGGCATTCATAGCAATGTCTGGAATGCCCCATTGTTTAGTTCCTATAAATTGTCCCGGTCCACGAATTTTTAAATCTTTTTCTGCTAATTCCAGCCCATTGTCTATTTTAGACAAAGCTATTAATCTGTCGCGGGCATTCTTTGAACGAGCATTATAGAAAAGAAAACAATACGACTGTTCCCCAGTCCGACCTATTCTTCCTCTGAATTGATGAAGTTGTGAAAGCCCAAATCTTTCCGCCCCTTCAATAATCATAACCGTGGCATTGGGAACATCTATTCCCACTTCAATTACAGAAGTGGAAACCAAAATATCCGTTTTTTTGTTTTTGAATTTTTTCATTATTTGGGATTTTTCCGTGCTTGACATTTTGCCGTGAAGCATTGCCAACTTAAATTGCGGAAAAATATCTTTTGAAAGTCGTCCATATTCTGTCTTAACTGCCTTAACTTCTGACCAACCAGTTTTATCTTCTTCCCCTTCGTCAAGCTCTCTCTCCTCTATGCGAGGACAAATAACAAAAACCTGTTTCCCTTTTTTAACTTCTTTTTCAATCAACTTGTATGTTTTTTTTCTGTCTTTTTGAGAGACCAACAATGTTTTTACTTTTCGTTTTCCTTTTGGCATTTCATCAATGATAGACAAATCCAAATCACCATAAACAGTTAGCGCTAAAGAACGGGGGATAGGTGTAGCCGTCATTGATAGTAAATGAGGAATGAGTATTTCTTTTGATAAACCATTTTTCTTCTGACAAAGTTTTGCCCGTTGCTTTACACCAAAACGATGTTGCTCGTCAACTATTACTAATCCCAATTTATTAAATTTTACTTTGTCTTGAATTAAAGAATGCGTGCCTATCAAAATGTTTATTTCTCCCTTTAAAGTTTTCTCTAAAAGTTTTTTTCTGGAGATTTCAATAACCTGCCGTTTTAATTTTTTAGAAATAAATTTATCTGTTTTAGAGGTAAGTAATCCAACATTTACATTAAAATCTTCTAAAAATGAAGCTACGGTTCGAAAGTGTTGTTTGGATAGAATTTCTGTTGGAGCCATAAAGGCAACTTGGTGATCTGATTTAACAACGTTTAAGCTCACAGAAGTAGCAACAGCTGTTTTTCCAGACCCAACATCTCCTTGAAGCAATCTTGACATTGGATGGTCTTTCTCCAAATCTTTCAGGATTCTCCAAGTACATTTTTTTTGAGAATCTGTTAGTTTAAACGGCAAAGATTTAACAAATTTTTGAACATTTTGAAGATTGATTGGAATAGCAGTTGTTTTAAGACGCGCTAATTCTTGCTTTTTATTTAAGACAAATAGCTCCAACAAAAAGAGTTCTTCAAAAGCAAATCGTTCTTTTGCCTTTTGAGCTGTTTTCAGCGAGCTCGGAAAATGAATCTCTTTTATCGCTTTTTTTATAGGGAGAAGTTTATTTTTTTTTATTATCTCTGCAGGCAAAATTTCTACAATTTCGTTTTGGAATTGTTCTAATAAGGGTTTGATAATAAACCTTAACCACCTTGAACTGATACTCCTAGTATCACCATAAATAGGCACAATATTTCCAGTATGAACCAAATTGTGTCCCGGCCAAATTTTTTCGTAAATAGGGTTTGATATATGTGTGCCGTCTTTACCCGTGCTTATTTTTCCCGCCAGAGAAACCATATCTCCTATTTTGAGAGATTGAATTAGATAAGGTTGATTAAACCAAGTTATTTGCATCATTCCTGTATTGTCTTTTACAACAGCCCTTGTAATAACGAATCTTTTTCTAAATGTTGCTTGATTCTCAATTGTTATTATTTTTCCTTGGATACAGACAATTTCATGGATTTTTGCCTCAGATATCTTTTTTATATTAGAAAAATCCTCATAGCGATGAGGAAAATGAAAAAGAAGGTCATAAATTGTTTTGACCCCAAGCTTATGTAGTCGTTTAATATAGGCAGGACCAACTTTAGGAATTTTTCCGACTGAATCAGAAAGTTTCATGTGCGCCCGGCAGGACTCGAACCTGCAATCTTTTGATCCGCAATCAAATGTTCTGTCCATTGAACTACGGGCGCTATCCCTAAACTTAGCACAAAACCTTGATATTTTCAATTTTTAAGGTAAAATATGCGCAGACAGGAGGAGTCGCGTAATGGTATCGCAACACCCTGCTAAGGTGTGACCCTTCGGGGTCCTGTGGGTTCGAGTCCCACCTCCTCCGCATTGATTGTTCGTGCATTTTTTTGTTTTGGAGAGGTCGGATAACGGCTATTCCACCACTCTTGAAAAGTGGCGTCCGCAAGGACATGTGGGTTCGAATCCCACCCTCTCCGCCAGATGTCCATGTTTGAATCATTGGATAGGAAAAACTTGTTGAAAAGCTAATTCTTTTGAGTTGGCTTTTGCCATTGGCGTATGATAAAATTAGAGCAGTTGTTAAATAAGGTTTATGATTATAAAAATAAAAAATGAAGAATTGATTCAAGAACTAATTGGTAAAGTTGAGGAATTTCCTCTTTATACAACTCAAATTTTAAATTTAGCCAATCAGAATGCGCAAGGCACAAGACCAAGAGTAGTTGGCCAACTTTCCGAATTAATAAAAGAATGCCCAGAAAGAACTTATGAGGGTTGGAAGAGATGGTATTTAATGAAAAATCCAGAAGCAATTGAAAGTGCTTCTGAAAAGATAAAGACAATGGTTAATAACTTAGAAGAAGCGATACGGAAAATAGACAAACCGATGATAGAAAGATGGGTTGAAGATCTAATAATAGAAAAAACTTTTATCGGTTTAAGGTTCCAAGAGGCTATCCTAAAGAAAGTGGCAAATATTAAAAAAGAAAAACATAGATTATCAATCATAGAAGAAGAATCTAAAGGAATAGATGGTTTTATCGGCGATATTCCCATCTCCATTAAGCCAATTACTTATAAAATAAAAAACTCATTAAGAGAAAACATTGAAGCTAAAATTATTTATTACGAGAAGACAAAAAATGGATTAAACATTGATGCGAGCGAACTATTAAACTAATTATGTCTACAAAACATCAAATTATCATTGGAGATTCAAGAAACATGGCCGAGGTTAAAGAGGAATCGGTTCACCTTATTGTTACCTCTCCGCCGTATTGGCAGATTAAAGATTACGGCAAGAAAGAGCAAATTGGGTTTTATGATAGTTATGACAATTATATAAATGGCTTAAATAAGGTTTGGGAAGAAAGCTATCGCGTTTTATATCCCGGTTGCAGGTTATGTATAAATATCGGGGATCAATTCGCTAGAGCCGTTACTTATGGTAGATATAAAGTAATACCCATAAGAACAGAGATAATTAAATTTTGTGAGTCAATCGGTTTTGACTATATGGGTGCTATTATTTGGCAAAAAAAGACGACAATGAATACAACTGGCGGAGCTTCGGTAATGGGCTCTTTTCCATATCCACGCAATGGAATAGTTGAAATTGATTACGAATTTGTTTTGTTATTCAAAAAATTAGGGAAAGATCCAAATAATATAAATCATGAGTTAAAGGAAGAATCAAAACTAACAAAAGAAGAGTGGAGGAAATATTTTACTGGTCATTGGAATTTTGCTGGAGCTAAACAAGGCAAACATATGGCAATGTTTCCAGACGAATTACCAAAACGATTAATTAAAATGTTTAGTTTTGTTGGCGAAACCATATTAGATCCATTTCTTGGTAGCGGAACAACCTCTAAAGTGGCTCGAGAGATGAGCAGGAGCTCTATTGGTTATGAAATCAATAAAGAATTTTTACCGACGATAGAAGAGAAGATAGGTAAAAATAAAAAATCACTTTTTATTAAAAATGATATTTTTAAAATTATTTTTAGCAAAAGCAAAGAAGAGGATATTCAA
The DNA here is from genome assembly GCA_964563465.1 of uncultured Candidatus Saccharibacteria bacterium. Classification (GTDB taxonomy): domain Bacteria; phylum Patescibacteriota; class Minisyncoccia; order Minisyncoccales; family PEYH01; genus JAYENY01. The sequence continues at coordinate 8,187 of CAZLVZ010000010.1, forward strand.
AAAAATAAAACAAAGAAAAATAAAAATACAACACTAAACAATAGAATTAATCATCCGGGATATTGGAAAGAATTAAGAGGCGTTAATATATAATCTAATCGGGTGAATTCTACCCTCTCCGCCAGGTTAATCTCTTGCGACAACCGCGCCCCAGACAGATTGGGCGTGGTTTTGTTTTAGGACTTTGGCACACTCTTCCATAGTGGCTCCGGTGGTAAAAACATCATCAACAAGTAGAATATTTTTATTTAAGATTTTGTTCTTTTTTTGAGGATTAATTTGAAAAGAATTGAGAACATTTTTTAATCTTTGATCTTTATTTAAAAACATTTGGGGCGAGGTTTTTTTTGTTTTCAATAAAATTTCTGAGATAAAAGGAACTTCAAAAAACAGGGATAAATGTTTAGCAATTTCTTCTGATTGATTAAATCCCCGTTGTTTTAATTTTGATTTATGCAGAGGCACAGCACAGAGAATCCAATTAGCTTTTTCTTCTTTTGTAGCGCTCATAGATAAGGGAGTGAATAAATTCGGATTGTCTAGTAACTTGAAATGAGCTATAATTAAGTCAGACAGGATTTTGGAAATTTCCTTTGTGTATCCATATTTACAAAGATGAATAGCTGATTGAATTATTTTTTCATTATAAGTGGCAGGAAAGTATAATCCATTTAAAAACTTAAATCCTTGGCAAGGTGGCTCTCTTGATATGTCAATCAAAGCGAAGCAATCATCACAAAGATATTTTCCTTCTTTGCCACAATTTATACAATGTTTTGGCCAAAGAATATCTAATATTATTTCTTTTGGACTTTTCCACATATTGTTTTGATACAATTAGGAATAGATAGTATAATAGAGTATAATACAAAAACAGTTTGCATTGTATTATTTTTAACATATATTATAGAATTCTTTGAAATTATTTTCTAAAAATTTTATAGGCGTTGACATCGGAACTTCCTCTATTAAAGTAATAGAGCTTGAAAAGGGCAAGGGGAAAACGCTGTCTAATTACGGAGTTTTAGGTTCTGATTATTTTGGGGGACAAGCTTTTCAGACGCGCGAAAAAGGGACTCTTTCTATTAGTGAATCTAATATTGCAGAAGCGTTGTCAACTATTCTTAAAGAAGCAGGGATAAAATCAAAAGAGGCCTTTTTTGCTATACCTGATTTTGCAACATTTTTTACTACATTTAATTTACCCGCAATGTCGGAAGCAGAAATTCCTGAAGCAATTAAGTACGAGGCCCCACGCCGTATCCCTTTACCGTTATCAGAGGTAACATTAGATTGGCAGGTTATTAAGGGTGGTCCATCAAAAGAGGGCAGAAGTCCTTTACGAATTTTATTAGTAACTGTTCCGAATGAAGTTATTTCTCAATATCAGCAAATAGCTGCTTCGGTTGGACTGAAGATAGTTGCATTAGAAGCAGAGGTTTTCGCCTTAGTCAGGGCACTGATTCAATATCAAGACAAAAGTAACACAATTTGTTTGGTTGATATCGGAGAGAGAAGCACTACTATTAATATAGTAGCTCAAGGAATTTTAAAGCTTTCTTATAGTTTTGATATTTCTGGAGAGAATTTTACGAAAGTTCTTTCTCAAAACTTAGAAATTAAGGAGAGAGAGGCCGAAACAATTAAAAGGGCATACGGGTTAACAAACAAAAAATTAGAGATTAGACAGATTATTATGCCCCAAGCGGAAGCAATTTTAGGGAAAATAAAAAACATTTTTGATGAAGTCTATTTAGAAGATAAAGAAAAAGTAGGAAAAGTTATTCTTACAGGTGGCGGAGCAACTTTGGCTGGATTTGTTGATTATTTATCTAAAGAGTTGGATTTGCCAGTAGAATTAGCTAATCCTTTTATCAATATAGCTTATCCACCGACATTAGAAGGAGCTTTAAAAAAATTAGGACCGGGATTTACGGTAGCAGTGGGAATGGCTCTTCGCGGTTTCACAAAATAAAATACTAATAATAATTTATGGTTCAAGTAATTCCAAAAGCAGCGATTAAACAGGAATCAGCAATAAAAAAGATATTGCCATGGCTTTCTTTTCTTTTAATTTTAATTATAGTTGGAGTTTATTTTATTTTGAAAAATGAAATAAATAGGACAGAAGTAGCCATAAAGCAAACGAAACAAGAATTGTCTAAGATTCAAACTAAGGAGCAAAGCGCATTAGAAAAGAAAATTTTAACTTTTAAGACAAAGGTGGATGATGCTATTCAACTACTTCAAAATAGAGAAAAATCTTCTAATATTTTTGGATTTTTAGAAACATTTATTCATCCAAATATTTATTTTACTTCTCTTTCTTCAAGTATGGGTCAAGGAACATTGGAATTGCAGGGAATATCTAAAAGATTCGCTGATATAGGACAACAAATCTCTGTTTTTAAGCAAGATCCCTTTATTAAAGAAGCAACTCTGTCTAATATTGATTTTTCTGAAGAGGGCGAGATTGAATTTTCTATTGAAATTCTTCTATCGTCAGAAGATACAAGTAAAGAAAATTTACAATGAAATATTCTATTATCATTATTAGTGTAGCTTTAATTATTTCTTTCGTTGTGGGAGCACTTTTGGTTTGGCCGGAATACAAAAAAATGAATGACTTGCAAACAGAGCTTGCCAAGAAAGATGTCCAATTAGAGAGTCAACATAAATATAATCAACAGTTAGAAACAACAAGTCAACAGCTTAAAGAAAAACAAGAGTTTGCAGACAAGGTTGATAGTATTTTGCCGAAAAGTTTAGACATGTCTTCTTTGTTAGAATTTTTGCAAACAACTTGTATGGAGACGGGCATGAGTTTAGAGGGAGTGAGTTGGCAAGAATTGTCTTCTCCGCAAGAAAAGGAAACGAGGATTAAAGAATATTCGGTCAACTTGGAACTTTCTGGTTCATATTTTGCTTTTAAGAATTTTCTTTTTTCTTTAGAAAAAAGCGCTCGGTTAATAGATATTATGGATATAGATTTTTTCCTTCTTGAAGACGAAGAACAATCAATGCCCTTTAAGATAACTTTACGAATTTATTCTTATTAACAAGGAGAAATAATTAATTCAACATTTAATACCATTTCTTGTTCTTGAGTAAGAGAAAGGAGTGGCGAGAAGAGTATGGCAATATTATTTTACGAAAAGAAAAAAAGAGAAATTTATTTAGCGCTTATTGCCGTTGTTTTGATTTTGGTTCTTGTTTTCATCTGGATTAAATTTAGTAATAATTCCGAAGAGCCATCTTCTGTAATCCCAAATTTTTTAGAAAAAAGAAATAAAATGATTCAAGTAGATTTTGAAAAACTTGAAAACGAAATATTGGAAGACCTTCGTCCATTTGCTCCGATTTTACCATCTGACCAAAAGTTTGGCAGAGAAAATCCTTTTGCCCCATACATAGCCACATCCACTGTGATTTTACCTGTTTTACCGGAGGAATAAAAAAGTAGAAATTTTTACGGAAATTCAGAAAAGAAAATTTTGAGATTTCATAGGGACATGGCTTTTCAAATATATAATCATTTTTAAAATTAAAGATAATATTGGCAGAGAGACGATGACTTTTATCAATCAGCTATTAAAAAATGGAATTCTTGACAAGAAAACGATTACCTCGCTCAAGAAAGAACTGAAGACCTCTAAGCAAACGATAGAGGAGCTTATTTTAGAGAAAAATATTGTACAGGAGGGAGAGTTATTCAAAATAAAAAGCGAGAATTTAAATATTCCGCTCCAAGAAAATATTTCTTTAGATATTTCTTCAGCGATTTTAGAATTTATCCCGAGAGATTCAGCAGAACATTACAAGATGATTCCCCTGGGAAAGAAAGATAATACACTAGAAGTTGGAATGGTTTATCCCGAAAATCTGAAGGCGCAAGAAGCTCTAAACTTTTTAGCCAGACAGAGGAACTTTAATTATAGTGTAAAACTAATTACCATAAGTGCATTTTATGCTTTTTTAAAAAAGTACAGAACATTAGGTGGGGAGGTCAAAGTTGCTTTACAAGAATTAGAACAACAACTTCAACCGGGGACTAAACAAGCAAGCCCAGAAAGCGTTTCAGAGATTATTCAAAAGAGAAGCGAAGCTCCGATAAGCAAAACAGTAGCTGTTATTTTGAAGCATGCCGTAGAAGGCAAGGCCTCCGATATTCACATTGAACCGCTAAAACAAAAAACAAGGGTGAGATTTCGTTTAGACGGAATTCTGCATTCCAGCTTATTCCTGCCTCCAGAGGTTCATCCGTCAATTGTGGCAAGAATAAAGATTATTTCCAAATTAAAAATTGATGAAACACGCGTTCCTCAAGATGGGCGTTTTTCTATAACAATGGATGGCCAAGACATTGATTTTAGGGTCTCTACTTTTCCGACTACTTTAGGTGAAAAGGTTGTAATGAGGGTTTTAAATCCCTCTCGCCGACTTGCCAGTTTTGAAAAACTTGGTTTAGAGGGAAGAAATTTAGCAATTATCAAAAAGGCAGTGAGTAAGCCGTTTGGTATGATTTTGGCTACTGGGCCTACCGGTTCAGGAAAAACAACATCACTTTATGTTATTTTGGATTCAATCAATAAGGAAGGAGTTAACATTGTTACATTAGAAGACCCGGTAGAATATTTTATTGCAGGAGTAAGTCAATCCCAGATGAAGCCGGATATTGGTTATAGTTTTTCTACTGGGTTAAGACATGTTTTAAGACAAGACCCAGACATTATTATGGTTGGTGAAATCCGCGATGCAGAAACGGCCGACTTGGCAACGCACGCTGCTCTTACTGGACATATTGTTCTTTCTACGATTCATACAAATAATGCTTTGGGCGTAGTCCCGAGGATGATGGATTTGGGCGTGAGACCTTTTCTTTTACCCTCAACTATCAATGTAGTTGTTGCTCAACGATTAGTTCGTCGTCTTTGTCCTCATTGTCGCAAGAAAGTGAGACCGGGTGAGCAAATTAGGAAATTAATTATGGAAGATATCGAAAGCTTACCTTCTCAAGCTAAAGAGGGTTTTGATAGAGTCAACGATCCATATATTTGGGAGCCAGTTGGATGTAGTCAATGTGGTGGCACAGGATACTCGGGTCGCCTTGGTATTTTTGAAGTTTTGGAAATGAATAAAGAGTTGGGAGATATTATCTTGTCGGAACCTACGGAGAAAAAAATTAGCGAGGAAGCTAAGCGACAAGGCATGGTAACTATTAGACAAGACGGCATATTAAAAGTTTTGCGAGGAGAAACATCAATGGCAGAAGTAGCACGAACCACATCAGAGCAATAGAAGTGGGTCATAAACGATAATTAATTATTCATTACTAATCATATGAAAAAGATACTCTTAGTAGAAGATGATCCATTTTTGATAGATATTTATTCTACTAAATTAACAGAAAGTGGTTTTAAAGTTTTTATATCCAAAGACGGAGCATTAGTATTAGAAGCAGCAAAAAAGAATAAACCAGACCTTATTGTTTTAGATATTGTTTTACCTCATATTGACGGTTGGCAAATTTTGAAACAAATAAAAGAAGATGAATTGAAAGAAATGAAAATTATCATTTTGTCTAACCTTAGCCAAAAGGAAGAAGTAGAGAAAGGAATTAGCTTAGGGGCTGATAAATATTTAATAAAATCTGATTTTACTCCGAGTCAGGTAGTCAAAGAGATTAAGAAGCTTTTATAATTATGCCAAAAGATTACAAGAAAATTTTAGAAAAATTGCTTTTTTTAACTATTGAACAGGGAGCTTCCGATTTACATTTTTCTTCTGGTAAAAAGCCAATTTTAAGAATTGACAGCGAACTTGTTGTTTTAGATAAAGAGGAAACAATTTTTTCAGACGATGTTGTATCCTTAGTGAAATTATTACTATCACAGAATTATTCTGAAGATAGGTTTGAAAAATTTTTGAGAGAAAGAGAAATTGATTTTTCTTTTGATTTATGGAAAAACGGGAAAGAAGATGAATCTGCATCATTATCGGTTAAGAATGGACTGACAATGGGACGCTTTCGTGGCAATGCCTATTTCCAACAGGGCAAAGTAAGTTGTTCTTTGCGTCTAATATCAACTAAAATTCGCACAATTGATGAATTAAACTTACCTCCAGTTTTAGATTTATTTGCTAAAGCTCACCAAGGCCTCGTTTTAATTACTGGTCCATCTAGTCATGGTAAATCTACGACCTTAGCTGCTTTAATTGATTCTATTAATCATAGCAGAAGAAGCCATATTATTACGATTGAAGATCCAGTTGAGTATATTTTTGAAGACGATTTATCTATCATTGACCAAAGAGAGGTCTTCAGCGATACACTTTCTTTTGCTCGCGCTCTTCGTTCCACCTTTCGTCAAGACCCGGATGTTATTATGGTTGGAGAGATGCGCGATCCAGAAACGATAGCAATAGCTATTTCAGCGGCCGAAACAGGACACTTAGTTTTTGCCACACTTCATACTAATTCAGCATCACAGACTATTCATCGTATTGTTGATAGCTTTGACGGTCCTAGTCAGAGACAAGTTAGGGCGCAATTATCGAGTTCTTTACTGGGCATTATTTCACAACGGTTGATTCCGAAAATAAAGGGTGGTTTGATTCCGGCCACAGAAATTATTTTTAATAATTCGGCTATAGCAAATCTGATAAGAGAGAACAAAATTCATGAGATTCCGATTGTAATAGAAACTTCTTTAGAAGAGGGAATGATTTCTCTTAACAGATCGTTAGCGTCACTTATTCAGAGTAAAGAGATTACTAAAGAGTCGGCTTTTAAATTTTCTGTAAATCCTGATGGTTTGAAGGCTTTAATCGGCGAAAGATTATAAATCATATTTTATGAAGTTTAATTATCAAACGAGAACAAAAGATGGATTAGTTCAGGCTGGCGTTATGGATGTTAATTCAAAAAAAGAAGCCGTATCTCTTTTACAAAAAGAGGGGCTCTTTGTTACTCATTTAGAGGCGATAGAATTAAAGCCCTTTTATTCTCGTCAGTTTGAATTTCTTGGAAAGGCTAAGAAAAAAGACGTAATGATGTTCTGTCGTCAGCTCTCTATGATGCTTAAATCAGGAGTTGGTTTAGTTGAATCATTAAGAGCTCTAGCCACACAGGTTGAAAAGAAAAGTTTTCAAGGACAGATTTTAAAAGTAGCAATAGAGGTTGAAGGTGGTGTCTATTTTTCTGAAGCATTAGCGAAATTTCCAGAAGTTTTTTCTAATTTTTTTATTAATATTATAAAATCGGGGGAGGCAACGGGCAAGCTTTCAGAAACACTTAACTATCTTGCCCAACATTTAGAGAGAGAATATACGCTTGTGAGTAAGGTAAAAAGTGGCATGACTTATCCTGCCTTTATCTCGGTTATTTTTCTGGGTATGGGTGTTTTCGGCATTTTCTTTGTTTTGCCTTCGTTCAAGGAAACCTTTAGTTCACTAGATGTAGAGTTACCAATTATAACACGAATGGTTTTGGGTTTTGGAGATTTTGCAACAAAATGGTGGTGGGCCATGTTATTAGTTATAACTTTAATAGTTCTTTTTGTTTGGAAATATTCAAAGACGAAAGAAGGAAAAGAAGTTCTTGGTCGTTCATCTTTAAAAATTCCCTTAATTGGTCCTGTGGCAAAAAAGATTCAATTGGCCAGATTTACCGAAAACCTTTCTACATTGATTTTGGCTGGACTTCCAATCACCCAAGCGTTAGAAATAATAGGTAGTGCTACCAGCAATGTAATTTATCAAAGAATTATTTTAGATGCCCAAGAGGGCGTAAGAAGAGGGGAGGCAATGAGCTCTGTTCTAGAAAAAAATCCTAAATATATTCCTAATTTAGTGATTCAAATGATGCGTGTTGGAGAAAGAACTGGTCAATTAGATGAAGCACTAATGAATGTGGCTAGTTTTTATCAAGCAGAGGTTAACAGAAGAATAGATGGATTGGTTGATATTATTGAACCAATTTTAATAGTATTTTTGGGAGGAATGATTGCTGGATTAATGATTTCAATTATCGTTCCCGTTTATAAAGGGATGTCATCTGGATTTTAAGTTATACACAGGTGGCAATTGCTTGAAAAGGA
>CAZLVZ010000010.1:16385-17709 GCA_964563465.1 uncultured Candidatus Saccharibacteria bacterium
AAGGGATGTCATCTGGATTTTAAGTTATACACAGGTGGCAATTGCTTGAAAAGGAGATTTAGAGTAAAATTAATAAGTGAGATTAAAAACAAACTAAAGGTCGTAAAGAGAATATTAAATTATAAGAATATGAAATCTAAAAAAGGCTTTACTTTAATTGAATTATTGGTGGTTATTGCTATTATTGGCATTTTAGCTGCCATTGTTCTTGTTTCTTTGCGAGGAGCGCCTAATCGAGCCAAGGATGCTCGTATTAAATCAGCGATGAATCAGGTAAGAACACAAGCAGAATTGATTGCAGCAGAAGAAGGTAGTACTGGTTACGCTGGACTATGTTCTTCGGCGACGAGCTTAGATGTTACTCGTGACGAGTTAGATGCTCTTCAAGACGACATTGCAAAACAACAAGGGTTGACTTCAGCCACCGTTAATTTAAAGTGTTACGATACAACAACTGATTATTGCGTTTCAGCGGAGCTCTTAACTCCGGATTCTGCTGACGCTACTATATATTTTTGCGTTGACAGCACCGGTAGAGTCGTTTCAAACGCAGTAGCTACTGCATGCACGGCCGATGGAGACGATTGTCAATAATTAATTAATTGAGTTTTATGTCAGTGCAGAAATTGTTTAAAACAAAAAAAGGATTTACTTTGATTGAAGTTTTAATAGTAGTAGCTATTATTGGTATTTTAGCTACGATTGTGACCGTTTCTTTAAGAGAAGCGTCAGATAGGGGGAGAAATACTAAAATAATTGCGGGAGTTGTTCAGACAAGAAAGATTGCAGAAGATATGTATCTTCAAAAAGCGAATGGTTATCTGTCTTTATGTGATGGTTCGGGAGGACCAGGTAGCAACGTGGACTTACAAACAATTGAGGCAGATGTTGGAGGATTTGAGAAAACGCTCAATTGCTATTCATCGCAATATCATTATTGCGTGAGCGTTCAACTAACGGGAGAAGGCGCAAACTATTTTTGTATTGATGACCATGGCAACAATATTGAATCCGCCACCGAAGATTGTGGTTGTGGCGTAGGTAGTATCAGTTGCGAATAGAATGATATAGGAAGATATAATTTAAAGAGGCCTCCTCGTTTTTTGAGGAGGTTTCTTGTTTCCACCCTTGCCCATGCTCAACTTTCCACCACTGCTTTCTCTTTTTCCCCCGCTCCCGCCCTCTCCACACTCAACTTCCCGCTCCCGCCCTCTCCTTTTCCCCCGTTCCCGCTCCCGCTCTCTCCCAGTAGGGGAGGGCGGGAGCGGATAAATCAATGACAATTATTTATCTACCAATATTCATATTCGGTCTTATAATTGGT
>CAZLVZ010000011.1:0-3259 GCA_964563465.1 uncultured Candidatus Saccharibacteria bacterium
GAAGTTATGAAATTTGATTTATCTTCACTCGTCTCGGAAATCACTCTCTTTGAGCCCTGAATGAAACAAAAAAGAATCCTTGCTTGTTAAGGATTTTGATAACATTCTTTAAGGGAATTGGTCTAGGCATATTGCAATTTCGAGGAAACAATATTTGGCCGTTCTATTTTGGTTGCTTCGGAAAAAGGAATATCTTCGAAGTAAAGTTCTAACGCTTCTTGCAGAGATTCAAGCGACTCTTTTTTTGTGTCGCCAAAACTAGACACGCCAGTGTTCAAATTCCAAGATATATAGTATTTGCCTTCTTCCCATACTACATTTTTTAAGTTGATTTTGCGCATATATTTTTTATTATCTGTTTATATTATAATACCTTAAAAGAAAAAAGGTCAAATCTAATCAAAGTAATTTGCTATTTGAACTATCTCTGTCCAGCGCTTGATTGGCTAAACTATCAGCCAATTTATTTTCTTCTCTGGGAATATGTTTAAAATCAATTTTGTGATAATCAATTTTGAGATTCCAAATTTCAATAAATAATTTTTGAATATTTGAATCTTTAACTTTGTATTTCCCGGTTAATTGCGAGACCAAAAGTTGTGAATCCGATTTTATTAAAATATCGTAATTCTTAATATTTTTCTTGCCAAAAAGAATTTTCATTTTCTTTAAAGCAAAAATCACTGCCTGATATTCAGCATCGTTGTTAGTGGTTACACCGATGGTTTCAAAATATTCTTTTAACACAGAGCCCTTATCGTTATATACTGCTACTCCAATTGACGCTGGTCCAGGATTCCCTCGCGATGCTCCGTCTGTGTAAACAATTATATTTATCATAAATTTTTAGAAAAATACTCTTCTAAACATTTCTTGAATTTATCTAAGTTTTTATTCTTAAGCTGACAACCACAAGCCGGAGCGTGTCCACCATAAACTTCTAAAAGCTTTTTACAAGATGCCATAGCTTCCACTCCGTCAATCTCTTTTGGCAAGCGCGCTGAACCAACACTTTTTTCCTTTCCTTGTTTAAAAAGAAATACTGGTTTTTTATAAATCGCAAGTAATTTTGAAGCTATTACTCCAAGAGCTGGAACGGGCCAAAAAGAATTAGCCTCAAAAATCATTATTGAATCGTCTTTTCGTTTATCTATCTTTGCAACAAGCTCATCAAGTGTAATTGAGATTAATTCTCTTTTTTGTTTGCGTAACCTTATTAATCGTTGCGCTAAAACTTTCGCCTTTTTCGGAGATGTTTCAATCAAAAGAAAATAACTTTCTGCAACATGATTTATTAATTGAGAGCTATTTAATGGAGCGATAATTTTTTGAAAAATATCAGTATCTATTTGAACATCTGTGTTACCTAAGTCAATCAAAGACAAAAGTCCTTGCCTTTGTGTAGTTAATAAAGCGCTTATTCCCTTGTCCACTATTTCACGATTATCGCTTTCCATGGGCATCTGATCAGATAATGTTGCTAAGGCAGCTAATTCTAATAATTTTTCTTGAACTAACTTTGGATGTTTTGTTTTAGATAATGTACACTCCGCCAATTTATAGACCAATCCGGCTGCAGCGAAATCTCTAAAGGGGTATGTTTCGCCTTCTTGTTTCGGATCAACGATAAGATCTGCTTCTGGTAATTTTCCTAATGATTTATGATGGTCAATGATTATAACCTCAAAGCCCATTTTTTTGGCCTCTTTAACTTCATCAAAATTAGTGATTCCGCAATCAACTGTAAAAAGTATTGCTGGGGGTTCGTCTGCAAAAAAATCAAGTGCTGTCTGGCTCAATCCGTATCCATCTTTTTCTCTATCTGGGAAAAAAACTTTTAATCTGTTTTTTTGGGAATATAGGGGGTTAATAAGCTCAAAGAGTTCTTTAAGAATAACAACTGAAGCGATGCCATCTAAATCAGCATCGCCAAAAATTATTACCTTCTCTCCCTTTTGCGCTGCCTCTAACACTCTTTGGCTAATTTCCTCCATCCCCTTGGGATAAGAAATATTTTCCATAATTAAATTATTTTTTTATTCTAAAGCTTTAATGCCTGGCAATTCTTTGCCACTTAAAAATTCTAACATAGATCCTCCACCAGTGGAAATATATGAAAATTTCGACCGTAAGTTATTAACAGCCGAGAAAGCACCTGTATCTCCACCACCGATAATTGAAAAAGCATTACTCCTCAAAATCGCACTCGCGATTGATAGTGTTCCTCCAGCAAATCTCTCGTCTTCAATGTAGCCAAGGGGTCCATTCCATATTATTGTTTTTGCCTCTTGAATAATGCTCGAAAAAATCCTTACCGTTTCCGGACCAATATCAAACATTTGTTCTTCTTTTCGAATTTTACCAACTGCTGTTTGGCGCAAATAATCTAAATCATGATGTCTTAATCCGACTAAAGCGTCTATTGGCAAATGAAGTTTCGAATTAGTAAGCTCTATTTTGGAAAGCTGTTCTTTAGTATCTTCCTCTAAATCAACGGCTGATAAGGAAAGACTCTTAGCATAAAAAATAGTCGGGGCAATCATTCCACCTACCAAAATATGATCAGCTATTTTTAAAAAATTTAACAAACAGGGAATTTTTGTTTCAATTTTAGCTCCCCCTAGAATAAGAATCATTGGTCGTTTTGGTTTTTTCACGATAGAGGACAAAATTTTAATCTCTTCTTCTAAAAGCAATCCCGCTCCTTTAGGTAAATATTGTGGAATTCCCACAATAGAGGCATGCATACGATGACAAGAACTAAATGCATCGTTAATGTATATATCCCCCAAAGAAGCTAATTTTTTAGCAAAATTTTCATTATTATCCTCCTCGCCCGAATTAAATCTTAGGTTTTCTAATAAAATAGCATTCCCTAATTTCATTTTATTAACAGCTCCTTGCGCCTGCCTCCCAACACAATCTTTTATAAATTCAACTTTTTGATCTAAAAGTTCAGACAATTTTTTAGCAACTGGTTCTAAGCTTAATTTTATTCCTGTTGATGGTCTTCCAAGATGACTAATTAAAATTACTTTTGCTCCCTTTTCTAATAGATATTTGATTGTTGGTAGGGATTTTCTAATTCTAAAATCATCAAATATCTTCCCTTTTTCGTCAAAAGGAACATCAAAATTGGTTCTTAAAATAACCTTTTTGTTATGAAAATCAAAATCTTTTATTTTTTTCATAATTAAATTACTTTAATGATTATATGTGACAAATTTAATTTCAAGCGTTCTGCCGAAGGCAGGTTCTT
>CAZLVZ010000011.1:3359-17667 GCA_964563465.1 uncultured Candidatus Saccharibacteria bacterium
TAATGATTATATGTGACAAATTTAATTTCAAGCGTTCTGCCGAAGGCAGGTTCTTTATGCTAAACGAAGTGAAGCATCAAGGTTCTGCCAAGGGCAGGTTCTTATATAATACTCCTCCCCCGTCATAGCTCTCCAGCAGGAGAACAAGACAAAATGGATGATAATTAATAATAATTATTAATCAAACTTAACTTTTTCTCCTGGATTTAGTGTGCCACTCTGTTTTGCCTGATTATTAGAATCACTTTTTTCCGTCTTTTCGTCATTTAATGCATCTTTAATAAGTTCCTTCAAAGAAGTCACATCAACTTTTTTATTGTTTTTATTCTTCTCCTTTTTATCTTTACGAGGAACAGCAAATGGAACAAATTCTCTTTTTGTCGCTTCCTCTAAAGATATTTTTGGTTTCGGCGTAGATGTTTGATTTGAATTTGCTAAAGGCGTGGCATTATTCTTTTCCTTAAAATTAGATTTTGGAAAGGTATTCTTTCTTGTTCCAGCATACCTATTATTCCTTTGTTCCGTTTTCTTTACAGGAGTATTGCCTAAGTTACTCCATTTAATAATTTCCTTATCTATCTCTTCGCGAGGAGTACCATACTTTTTCCTTGAACTCTCTATAATCCTTTCTCTGCAAGAGTTTTTAATTGGCGGAAATGGTGGAAGAGTGGTGGCCGAAAAGGCCTTACTTGCCACTCCGTCAATCATCAATTTTAAATAAATATTATATTTAGCTAAATTAACCAAATCTTCAGCAATAAAAGTTGGACTAAACTCTTTTTCTAAAAGCTCCGCATCTTCTGCTCCTATTCTAAAACTAACGATTGTGCCAACATTGCCAAAAACAGCATCTCTAACAATGTCTTCCATTTGGGCAATATATTGGTGAGCTAAGGTTAGACATAAACGATATTTTCGAGATTCAGATAAGATGTTGGCAAAAGATTCTGTTGCAAAATTTTGAAATTCGTCAACAAAAAGATAAAAATCTTTCCTTTTCTCTTCTGGAACATTTATTCTGGACATAGCTGCTAAATATATTTTAGTTATCGCCAAAGCGCCTAAAAGAGCGGAACTGTCTTCCCCTATCCTTCCTTTTGACAAATTAAGAATCAAAATCTTTCTCTCATCCATAATCTTTCTCATATCAATAGACGATTTTGCTTGACCAATAATACTTCTAACCAAAGGGTTAGAAATAAACTGTCCCACCTTGTTTTGTATTGCTGCCGTTGCCTCTACTTCGTATCTTTGAGTATAGCGAGCAAATTCTTTGGTCCAAAAAACCTTAACCATTGGGTCAGTGATTTTATCAACAACCTCTTTCCTATAATCTACATCCGAAAGCATTCTATTAATACCGAGTAAGGTTGAGCCAGGATATTCTAAAAGAGCTAAAATAGAATTGTGTAGAATATATTCCATCCTGGCAGACCAAACATCTGGCCAGATTTTTTTAAAAACCCCCATCAATCCAGCAGCTATTAAATGCCTTGTTTCTGGATCCGTAACCTCCATAATGTTAAAAGCGATTGGATAACTCAAATCAGAAGGATTAAAATATACTACATCTTCTATCCTTTCCTCTGGGATGTAATCCAACAATTCTTCGGCTGCCTCTCCATGGGGGTCAACGAAGGCAACGCCTCTTCCTTCTCTTATGTCTTGGATAGCCATATTCCGAATAATCGCTGTCTTTCCCATACCCGTTTTTCCAATAACATAAAAATGACGCCGGCGATCGTCTATTCTAATACCGAATTTTTTTTTGCTTTGTCTAAAGTTAGTCTCGGCAAAAAAGTTTGTTTCTTCTTTATCCATTCTTTATTGTTTTACTTAATTTATTCCACGGGTAATGTCGCCGGCGGTTCTGCTTTTTTAGATTCAACTCTTTGAATCATTGGAGCAGGAACTGCCTTGTTCCCAACAAAATGATACATGCTCGCTAATTCTTCAATATTAAAAATCATTGTTTTGCCCGGCTTTGGATAAAAATAATTAAGTCTGCTTATATATCTCCTCAACAATTTCTTCTTCTTTAAATAAAGTAAACGGTCATAGAGAAATATATTTAGAAAAAATCGTTCGTGTTTATGAATTTTAGTTATGCTTGGCGACCAAGGCTTCAGAGCATTAAGATTTTCGGTATTAAAATTGGCGAAAAAACCCATAACATTTTTTAAATTTGATTTATTCCATTTCTCTTTTTCGCCTAAGATTATAAAGCGCATATAACACTCAAAAATTGTTTTTGATACTTTAGCTTCTACTCCAGCAAGAATTTCTCTTTCTCCTGGCGTAAGCTTCATTTCTGGAGGCAAAAAGGTGTCTGTCTTTTCTTCTTTTGCTTCACCTGGTAATTGTCCCATTATTACAACATCGGCTGCTTCTTTAATAATCGGTGTTCTTTGCATTTTAGAAGAATTCGGTCTATTTGCCAATTTTCCAACTTCTTCCTTTGCTCTCTCTTTATAGTTATTCTCTGCAACGGTTACTGGTTTGATTCTTATTTGAACCCAAACTTGTTCACCAGGACCCGTTTTAGCTAATCCTTCTAAAAGGGCTGCCATTGGATCTATCCTTTTTTCCTCTTTGGCTGCAGGGCTTTCTTCAAAAAATTTAGAATAAGTTTTGATTGGATAAATATCTGGCTTTATTGTTTCATAATCACAACCCCATAAATCCCAAGTTTTACTAGGTATTTCTTGCGGAATATTTTTAACATAATCTTCCGCCTCTGAAATTTCTATTTCGGGATATTGGGCGTAAATACTTGCTTCAATCAAATTACGAGCAGGACGCGGAATTCTTATCAAAAAATGAATTTCTCCTCCGATGCTGATAATTTCTAAAGAAATGCCTACCGCATATTTTCCTTCCCACCATTTTTCATACCAATCAGCAGGGTCGTATAACATCCAAAAACCAGCAAAGACCTGTTCCATCGCACGAAAAGGCCTATCAACATCTCGTGGCATTTTTAATTCCAACAACATATAGTCCACTGTTTCAGAAAACTTATCATTTCGCCAGACAATCCACATAAACAGAAGAGGCCTCCATAAGATGATTGGAATTAAAGTCCACCACCATACTTTAATAATGGCCCAAATGGACAAAAAGATAAAAGAAACAACCTCCATTAGAATTAAAATAATTATTTTTTAAACAAATTATATTTTCCTTTTTTGTCTTTTTGAAAAAATTTCTTATCCTGAAGATTTAACAGAATTGTACTCTCTTTCACTTGCCTCTGTTCAAGAACTTTTTTGATAATCTCTTTGCTGTTTAATGCTTTCTTGCTCTTCTTCAAAACTTTCTTAATAATATCTTTCACTGTCCCCGACTCATAACCCCACTCTTTTAAGGCGTAGATGCCTCTACCAATAAGCACAAATCTATCGTTTCTTATTAACTCGTTATGAACACTTTCTGGTAAGATATTTTTGGAAACAAAGGGTAAGTCGCTAATTAATTGAGCAATTTTAACAAAATGAATTGGTTTATTCTCATTTTTAAGAACAAGATATGCCTCATCCTTAATTCCACGAGGATTAATTTCTGGCCATTCAACCAAGCCATAGTAACCAGAAGGAGATTGAAAAACAAATTTAGAAATGTCTATATATGAAACTAAAATTGGAACCTGAAGATTAAAGGTAATTTTTTGTCCAACTTCTTCAATTTCCATTAGCGCTTCACTTTTTTTGAATTCTTTAATAATGTTTTCTATTACATCTTGGGCTTTCTTTATATTATTAATTTCAGGAGTCCAAAAAGGGAAAAAATTATTCGTCTCCTTCAATTTATTAAAATCATTTCCCAAATTTAATAAAAGCAAAACATGATTCTGAAATTTTCCTTCACCCAACTCTTCAAGCAACTTAGTCTCTTCTCTTAATCCACCATATTCTTCAAAATAATCAAAAAAACGTTGAAATGGTTTTTCTAACTGAGCTTTTTGCGTTTCTCTTATCATATTAAACGCATCGTTTTCTATTTGACGAACTCTCTCTCGAGTTATATCAAGCTCGTCACCAATTGCCTGAAGAGTCGATGGGTTTTCTCCAGTAACGCCAAATCTTTTTTCTAAAATTTGCCTCTTGCGAGGAGTTAAATTTTGAAAAATATCTTCACAAATTTTTTGATAATCTATAAGCATGTTTCTTTTTAATTTAATATTTTTATTAAAAAATCAAATCTTATTATAGTAAAACATTTTAAAATTATCTTGTCAACTTTTGTTGAACAACCACCCATTCTGCCAATAGTGTACTAGCTAAAAACATTGAAGAATATGTGCCAGCGATAACTCCGATGATTAAACTGATAGAAAAATAATTTAAGCTTGCTCCACCAAGGAAAAAAATCGCAAAAAGCACTAATAGTGTAGTCAGGGAAGTGTTGATAGAGCGAATTATAGTTTGATTCAAACTTTCGTTAATAATCTCGTTAAAAGTAGTTCCACTACCCTTGATTAAATTTTCTCTGATTCTGTCAAACACAACCACGGTGTCATTCACCGAATAGCCGAAAATCGTTAATAATGCAGTTAAAATTGGAATTGAAAATTCTACTCCGTAAAAATGACCTAATATCGCAAAAATACCAGTTGGGATTAGAACATCGTGAACAAGTGCAATAACAGTAGCTATCCCATATTGCCAGGATTTAATTGGTCTTGATACCTTACGAAAAACAAAGGCAACATAAAAAACAATAGCGAATATAGAGAGAACAACTGCTCTTTTTGCTTTTGTTCGGCTTTCTCCCCCGACTATTGGACTCACGGATTCAAAGCTAATTGTATCCTTTTCCACTCCCGGCGCATTATAGAAAAAATTAGTAAGTTTGTCTTTTATCTCTTGAGAAACTTCTGGCATCTTAACGCTAATTTCGTTTTCTCCGCTAAGTCTTACTGAAAAATTTTCAAAATCAAGCAATGAAGAAAGCTCTTCTAATAATTCTTGATTACTTGGCCTATCTTGGATATAAGAAACTCTCAATATGCTTCCGCCAACAAAATCTATCCCCCAATTAAGGCCATAAAAAGAAACAGCCAAAATACTAATCAGGACAAGAATTCCAGAAAATATAAAATAAATTTTGCTATATTTAGTAAAGGGAAATTTCATAATTAAATCCAAAGTTTTTTAATCTTACCTAAACGAGTGCCTGAAAAAATAATTAAGAAGCTTCTTGTCACAAAAACTGCTGAAAACATACTAAAAAGAATTCCGAGAGATAGGGTGGTAGCAAAGCCCTGAACAAAACTTGTTCCAACGGTAAATAGAATTACGCCTATAAGAAGGGTAGTCATATTGCTATCTCTTATTGATGGCCACGCTCGAATAAATCCTTGCTCTATGGCTTGAGATAAGTTCTTCCCCGACCTCATCTCTTCCTTAAAGCGCGAAAAAATCAAAACATTCGCATCTACTGCCATGCCCAAAGATAAAATAAAGCCACCGATACCAGCCAGAGTTAAGGTAACTGGAATCAATTTGAATATTCCAATAAGTAAAATGGCATATATTAATAAGGCAATGCTTGCTAAAAACCCAGGGAATTTATAAACAATTAGAAGAAAAACAATAATTGCCAAGAATCCAATTACCCCTGCTTTCAAACTTTTTTGAAGAGAAATCATTCCCAAAGTTGGACCAATAGTTATTTGAGAAATCGGCTCACCGATAGGAACTGGTAAAGCTCCTGCGTTAAGGTTGCGAGCTAAATATTTTGCTTCATCGGGTGTAAATTTACCAGTAATTTGAGCATGACCTCCAGAAATCTTATTGCTTACTCTTGGAGCCGAGATAATTTCGTTATCAATAAGAATAGCTAATGGCTTACCTGTGTTTTTTTCTGTCAGATTTTCAAAAATCTTTGCTCCTTCTTCATTGAATTCTATGGTAACTAAAGATTCATAAGTATTGGGGTCAAAGCTAACCATCGCTTTTTCTAAAAATCTACCAGTTAAATCTGTGGCTTGAAATGGACTTTCTAAATCCCCTTCACCCGTCTCTAAAACCTTTTTATTTTGAACTTGAATTTCCTCAAAATTTAACTTTGGCTCTTGGAATTCAAGATAAGGAGTTCTTCCAATTTCATCAATAGCTTTTTGTGGGTCTGTAATTCCCGGAATTCTAACTTTTAAACGATAGTGTGAACCAACTTGGGTGGTTTCAATCTCTGGTTCTCTAACACCTAAAACATTTATTCTTCTTTCAATAACATCTCTTAAGCCCTCCATCGCTTGACCATAATTTTCTGGGTCTATCTGAGATAAATCAGCTTCATATAGTAATTCTGCCCCACCCTCTAAATCAAGCCCTAACTGAAAAGGTCTTTCCCAAAAATGAGGAAGAGACAAATTAAATTTTCCATTAATAAAATCAACTCCTTGATTGAAATATCTCGGCTCAATAAAAACAGCCGTTAAAAGGGCTAATAAGACAACCGCAATACTAATAATCTTAAAATTCTTTTTTGACATTAAACCATTGTAGCCACAAAATCATTTTAAGTCAAATAAAAAATGTCGTCACTACTCGTCACTACTCCGGGTCTATTGATCGGTAATTGAACGAGGTACGAGGTTGAATCTCGTATCTTTCCAAATCAGTATAATAGTTTGACTTATTGCTATATTATGCTATTATGTCAACAGTACAATTTCAACTAAGAAAAAGGAGGAGCTATGGAAAATGCTATTAAAAACGCAATAAGCTATTTGCGTAGATGGCAGGATATGGTTGCTAAAGAATTAGAGACAAAGATAGATCAACGGAAACGAATATTTGAGGGAGAAATTCCAATATGGATAATTTCTTTTTGGCGCAATCCTTTATGGTGGCTACGCCAACATTGGATGTTGAGAAAAAGCGAACGGTTAAGTGTAAAGATTGTTAAGCGAACGGCAGAAATAATAGAGTGGGCAAGCGCTGAGAATTCATTGAGACAAGGAAAGGTTGGACCGGCAATTCAAGTTTTTAATAAGATGCTGGACAAAATACCACCAAATATCTATGACGACATTAGCTTGAATTTCGAAACAGGAACAATGCCCAATCCTGTATATCGTTACATCTCAGAGTTACGCAACTCGCTCATTCCCCTGCAAAAGGTTAAACCATAGACACAAACGAATAAGCACCGACCAACCCTCGGTGTTTTTTTATTCTTTTTAAGAATTATTCAAATTAGAAATTAACCGAATTTTGGATAACAGCAATGTTTATACTTAATTGGGCGGCCGTCTGGGTGTTTCGCTCCACAAGGACACGGATCATTGCGCCCAGGTTTTTTATTGCCATCAACGAGACCCGGGCTCGTTGATAAAATTTCGGGTTGCTTTGGTTTCTCTTGAATTGAAACCCTTGATATCATTTGAATAATATTCGTTTCTAAATTCTTTAATAACTCTTGGAACATCTTAAATCCCTCATTTTTATACTCAACTAAAGGATCTAATTGACCATAAGCTCTCAACTGCACCCTATCTCGTAAATAATCCATTTCTGTTAAATGATTGACCCAAAGAGAATCAAAGACACGCAAACAAACAAATCGTAAAATCTTGGGAAATTCATTGCCTGTTTCTGTTTCTTTTTTTAAAAAATCATCCTTTGATTGATTTTGTTTTTCAAAAATCTCTAAAACTTTTTCTCGTAATTGCGAATCAGAGGAATCAACAATCTCGTTTCTTTTTTTATAAAAAGAATTACGATGGATATTTGCCACATCATCGTATTCCAAAAGATGTTTTCTCATATCAAAATTCATTCCCTCAATTTTAGATTGGGCGTTTCCTACTGCCTGACTTATTATCCTTGCTTGAATTGGCTGACCTTCTGGAAGTCGTAATTTTTCCATAATATTCTTAATCCTATCTCCGCCAAAAATTCTCATTAAATCATCTTCAAGAGATAAGAAAAATTGACTTTCTCCAGCATCCCCTTGTCGTCCAGAACGGCCTCGTAATTGATTATCAATTCTGCGTGCCTCATGTCTTTCCGTTCCTAAAACAAACAATCCGCCTACTTTTTTTACTTCTTCGGTTTCTTCTTTTTTCGGAGGATTCCCTCCCAAAATTATATCTACTCCACGGCCAGCCATATTTGTAGCGACCGTTACTGCTTTTAACCGTCCTGACTGGGCAATAATCTCTCCTTCTCGCTGATGATTCTTAGCATTTAAAACTTCATGCGGAATGCCCTGAATTTCTAAAATTTTACTCAAAATTTCATTTTTTTGAATTGACCTTGTTCCTATTAAAACCGGTTGACCTTTTTCGTAACTTTCTTTTACTCTTTCTGCAATCGCCTTCATCTTCTCTTCCTCTGTTTTATAAATAGCGTCTGGCAAAATCTTTCTTGCTAATGGCTTATTCGTTGGAACAATAATAACCATTAATTTATAGACCTTCTCAAATTCCTCTCCAGAAGTCGCAGCCGTTCCAGTCATACCAGCCAATTTTTTATACATCCTAAAATAATTCTGCAAAGAGATAGAGGCCATTGTAAGTGACTCCGGTTGGACGCTAAGGCCTTCTTTTGCCTCTACTGCTTGATGAAGTCCACCCGACCATCTTCTACCAGGCATTAAACGACCTGTAAATTCATCAACAATAATAATTTGGCCATTTCTTACCACATACTCTCTGTCTTTTTTAAACAAAACTTCTGCTCGCAGGGCTTGTTCCAAGTGGTGCAGAAATTTTATGCCTTTTTCTTGATAGATATTTTCTATATTTAAAATCTTTTCTATTCTTTCCACTCCCGCGTCTGTTAGTGTAGCAGCTTTTTCCTTCTCGTGAACCTCGTAATCCTGCTCTGCTTTTAATTTAGGAATAATTATTGAAAATTCTTGATAAAGCTTAGAGCTTTCCATGTCTGGCGCAGAAATTATCATAGGAGTTCTGGCTTCATCAATCAAAACAGAGTCAACCTCGTCAATAATTGCATAATTCAAGCCCCTTTGAACTCTCTGCTCTGGAGATTGAGCCATATTGTCTCGCAAATAATCAAAGCCGAATTCATGATTGGTCCCGTATGTTATGTCTGCCTTATACGCTTCTTTTCTTAAAATCGGTTTCAAATAACTTTCCTTGACTTTAAATCCTCCAAGTTCATCTCTTTCTTTATCTCTATCTTCTTCTCCTAAATCCTCGGGCTGATAATTTGGGTCATACAAAAAAGCATTATCGTGGACTAAACATGACACAGATAATCCTAAAGCATAATATACCTGTCCCATCCAAACAGTATCTCTTTTTGCCAAATAATCATTAACCGTAATGACATGGACGCCCTTTCCTTCTAATGCATTAAGATAAACCGGGAGCGTGGCTGCCAAGGTTTTTCCTTCTCCTGTTTTCATTTCCGCAATTTTTCCTTGGTGTAAAACAATTCCCCCAATTAATTGAACAGCAAAGTGCCTTTGCTTCAACACTCTTTTTGCAGTTTCCCTAACTAAGGCGAACGCTTCAATCAAAACATCATCCAAACTTTTCCCTTGTTCTATTTTATCCCGAAGCTCTTTAGTTTTATTTTTTAATTCTTCATCAGAAAAACGCTCAACATTTGGTTCAAGTTTATCAATTTCCTCAACAATCGGTTGAATTTTCTTTAAATATTTTTCGTTTTCGTCTCCTAAAATTTTCTTTAAAAAAGACATAATCTATAAATTAAAGTGTCTTTAATCTATCACAAGAAATTGTATAAATAAAGCGAAACAAAAAAAACCGACTGGGTTTTTTCAAAACTAAACTCTGTATTATTCTCTTATTTTTAAAAATGCGAACTACGGAACCTTTTCTTTGTCATTCTCGCCCATCTCCGAGCCCTACTTAATCGTTTCTCCTTGTATTTCTTAATCTTTCTTTGAAGCTCATCTTTCACCTCAATAATGGCTGCTCTCAAATCAATGTTCGTTGCCTCCGCCCTTATGCTTTTTTTGGGAAAACGAAACTGGACTTCGGCGCGAAAAATATCTCCTTTTAGGTGATGTTTAGTGGTCTTTCCAATCTCTACCCATAATTCTAACTTTTCTTTTTCTCCTTTCGCTAATTCTTCTGCTCCGAAAACACCTAAGAATTTTTCTAATTCTCCAAGTTTCTCTTGAACCCAAAACCGCAGAGAGTCGCTCAATTCAATATTTGTTGTTTTAATGTTAATCTTCATAAGCTATATTTTTTTAATTCTTAGTTTCCGATATAATATATTTTCTTTTATGTTCTTCAATATGGAAAAATATGTCAATTGGGGATAACTATCTCTTCTTCTAATTCAACCCCGAAATTTTCTTTCACTTTTTCTTTTGCTAATTTGATTAAGCTTAAAACATCTTTTGCTGTTGCCCCTCCTAAATTTAAAATAAAATTACAATGTTTTTCGGAAATTTGGGCTTTGCCGATTTTCCTGCCTTTCAACCCACATTTCTCAATCAATTCTCCCGCAGAAAACTTCAATGGATTTTTAAAAATAGAGCCAGCGGAAGGAAGCTCCAATGGATGTTGTTCTTTCCTATAATCTCTATATTTTTTTATCTGTTCTTTAATTTTATCCTTATTCTCTTTTTGTAATTGAATCTCTATTGAAAGAATAATCAGATTTCTATTTTTTTTAAAAATACTATCACGATATCCAAATCCACAATCTTTTGCCTCGTAATTCTTAATTTTTGAAGTTAAAACATCTAATACCTCTATTGTCTTTACTATCTTAGACATTGATGAGTTAAAAGCGCCCGCATTG
Source organism: uncultured Candidatus Saccharibacteria bacterium (assembly GCA_964563465.1). Taxonomy (GTDB): domain Bacteria; phylum Patescibacteriota; class Minisyncoccia; order Minisyncoccales; family PEYH01; genus JAYENY01. The sequence continues at coordinate 14,117 of CAZLVZ010000011.1, forward strand.
CCCCTCACAGCCCCACCTATTGTGCCTGGAATACCATTTGCCCATTCCATACCACTTAATTCAGCTTCTGTTGCGATATCAACCATTGTGTGTAATTTTACTCCTGCGTCAGCATAGATTATATTAGCGTTTAATTCACATTTCGTATTTTCTAATTTTATTACTAAACCATCAAATCCCTTGTCAGAAAACAAAACATTACTCCCATTCGCTAAAATAAAAAAAGGCAGATCACATCGCTGGACTGCTTTAATTGCTTTAACAATATCTTCTTTGCTTTTGGCACTAAAGAAATATTTGGCATTGCCCCCAATTCTGAATGTAGTAAATTGCGCTAAAGAAATGTTTTCTTCAACTTCTGATAGTAATTCCTTAATATTTGCCAATTTTTCATTTTTCATTTTCAACTTTTCAAATTCAACTATGGGCCCCCGTCGGTTAACTCCAAAGAAATCTTTAGTGAGTGCGGCACGGAGACCCAGCTTTAATATAACAGATAGAATAAAAAAAAGCAAAAAACCTCTAGTTTCCAAGAGGTCTTTCGCCGATTTGATTGAAGTCCCGAGTTGCCCCGGAATTCACTCACTGATTGCATCCTATCAGAATATGTTTTATTTGTCAACCTCTGTGGATTCGCTTATCCCTAAAATCGATTTAAGCTGTGGTTCTAATTCTGGAATAATATTAATTGCCTCTTCTGCTTTTTTGATAGCTAAATCTTTCTCATTAATCATTTTTGCTAAATTTACTATATACAAATGAGAATAAGATACTCTTGGCTCCAAATCAACTGCCTTTTCTGCCAAAGCAATCCCCTCCTCATTTTTACCCAACATTGCTTTGCTTCTAGACAACTCCCAATAAGCATTTTGTTTTGTTGGCGCTAACCTTACTGCAATTTCTAAAACCTCTTCAGCTTTTACAACTTTATGCGCGTCAAAAAGGATGGCATATAGATTATAAATTTTTCCTAATATTAAATAACTATAATAATCTAACGGCGATGATTTTATACTCTTTTCAAGTTCTCCAATAATAAGATCAAACTCCTCTTGAGAATGATTTTCTCCTTTTTGACTCTTGTTCATCAAATCAACTGCGAGATATGTCCTGTTTTGATATTTTCCCATCGGTGAAGAATTAAGCGCTTGTTTATACGCAAGCATTTTTTCTTCTGTATTTCTAGCTGTTGCTGTTTTTATTAGACCGGTCCCAGTTTTTGCCGGCTTGATTATAAAATTAGAGAAAGAATAAAAGAATAAAATTAAAATGATAAATGTTATTAATCTCTTTTTAGAATCAAATGTGACAACCTTGGTCCGAGTAGATTCTTCTGAATAAGTGGAAACGTTTATTAATCCAAGGGTCAAAAAAAGCATTAGAAAGCTTGCTGGCATATCAAATACAGTTAAATTCTGCGTAAAATGAGCCACTAAAATCGCTGTTGGGATAGCGGCGGCGCCAAAAATAATTCTTTTTTTGAAATAACTCTTCCATAAAAGATAAAATGAAGAAATAAAGATTGACAAATATCCAAAAAGTCCAAGAATACCACCATCAACTAAGTTATCAAAAATAATATTATGGGACTGGTCAAAGCGAGTCTCTCCCCCGCATTCTCCCAAGAAAAAACAAGGGTCAAAATTTTTGTTAAATATAACAGCAAAGTTTTGCGGTCCCCATCCGAGAATAGGTCTTTCCAAGAATCCTTTGCTTGCCATCTGCCAAAGTAAAGGCCTCGCCTTACCTCTTACATCAATAAGCTTTTGTTGAACAATGCTATTAGGAACACATAATAAGACGAGGGATGCTAAAAATATTATCATTGAAAAAATGAGAACAATTTTACCAATTTTTCTAAAATTTTTCTTTTTAATCTCAAATGCCAACCACAAAAGTCCGATTAGACCCAATCCTCCAAAAAACGCAACTGTTGCCGCCTCTCCTCCGCTCATAAATAAAGCTATTGTCATCAATATTATTGCTGGGGGGAACAAAAATAAATAAAGATACTTTTGTCTTTTATCTAATCTTGAGCCGAATAAAAAATAAATCGCAAAATAAAGATTAAAAAGCAAATAAGTGGCAAAGAAAGAGCTATTGCCAAGAGTAGAACCATTTCTGGCAACAGACAAGTCATTAACTCCAAGTTTATCTATAAAAAAAAGAAAACAAGTTAATGTAGCGATTCCCACTGAAATGGCAAAAAAACGCAACCATATCTTTTTATCCTTAAAAACATTAGTCATGGTCAAAAATAATCCAAAAAGATGAAGCCATACTAAAAGACCCGACATCCTTTCAAATTTTGACCAAAAACTGCGAGAAGGATCGGCTCCAAAAATAGTAGATAGAGTTAAAATAACCAAAAAAATGCTTAAACATAATAAAAGAGCATTTTTTTTAGGACGATATTTTTGAGAACGAATTGCCAAGATTAACCAAGAGAAAAATGCTATTTCTATAAGCCCCATTAGATATAATCCCTTGGGTCCAACAAAGGGAAAGAAAAATTTGCCACTTACTATTAGCGGAGTAAGAAGCATTAGATAAACAGCCCAACGAATAATAAACAAACAAAAAAATTCTAAGTTCGTTTTTTTTTCGTTTAAATTATGTTTATTCAAATATTTTTCAGAGGATTTATCTCTGTCCATCTCTCTCGTCTCCCGTCTTTGTTTTTTTTCTCTTGATTTCCTACCCATAATGAGATTAGAATTAAGAAATTTCTTTTAATAAATTATCAATCTTTTCAGGAAATTTCAATGCTTGACAATAAATATTATCAGCTATTTTTTGATTATAGGTATGAGCAACGAGATTTCTTGCCTTTAAATAGTCAAACCACTTTTTTGGGTCTTTAATCATATCCAATCTCGCCCCTTCTCTAATACAGCTCTTTGGACTTTTACAGTCAGAACCTTGGTCCCTAATATATTCCTGAACAAACTTCCAGCTAAGCTCAAAGGTAAATTCAAATCTTTGAATAGTGGCGTCTTTATGAATGTCGGTTGGCTTAAGAGAAGTTGCCTCCTTTAATCTTTTGTTTGCCTTGTTAAGGTCTTTAATTAAATTCTCTAATTTTGTCATTTTATTTATAATTTTTTAATTTCTAATAGAGCGACTTTTTTAAAATCAGAAGAAACTAAAGAAAAATCTACTATATCTGCCTTATAGGGTATGTCTGATTCTTCTAACGCCTCTTCGATCTCTGCCAGAATATAGCCCGGCACCGCTTTTTTGCCCCAAATTCCAATATCGTAATCACTAAATTTTTTCGCTTTGTCGGTAACTCTTGAACCAAAAATAAAAACCTGATATTCTTTAAAATCTAAAAAGCGAGAAATAATCTCTTTTATCTCTTTTTCTATTTTTTCTGAAATTCCCGCCATTAATTTATTGTCTTAAACAATACTTATATTATCAAAATTTTATTATCAGACAACAATCTTGTTCACATTGTTCTCTTCCCTTGATTTCTTACCCATAATTCGATTAGAATAGAATAATGATTAACTTTACTATTTTTAGAAAAATAACTCTGTTTTCAG
>CAZLVZ010000012.1:0-17342 GCA_964563465.1 uncultured Candidatus Saccharibacteria bacterium
TCAAATTCAGAAATATTGAAATCCTCAAAAGATATATTTACTTCTACTTCTCCCCCACTTCCACCAACAGCAATCCCCTTTTCCGAGCTTATTGTCTTAACTTCAAAACCCGCTTCTAAAAAAATATCCCGAGGAATAAAATATTCTTCGTCCCTAAAATTCCTGAAAGCAATAATAATCGCTATTTTAGACATAATTTTATGTTAAACTTATTATATCACTATCTCATATGAAAAATAGTTCAAAATGCAAAAAACTATTTATAAAAAAATTCTAAGAATCTTGTTCGTAATAATTGTAAGCTTTTTCTTTGTTGCACTATTCGCGCAACAAAAACTCATGTCTGCTTATCAAAAACAAGAGTCGCCTATTATAAAAGACCGTTTTGGAAAAACTATTGCTCTTTTACCAAACCCAAAAGGTTATTACAGTTATTATATTAATTCTACGCCTGAAAGAATAGAAAAATTATTAATTAAAAAAGAAGATAAATTTTTCTATTATCATATCGGATTTAATCCTATAAGCATAACTAGAGCAGGGCTCAATAGGTTGGGCGTCGGTAAACGGAAAGCATCTAGCACAATTACCCAACAATTGGTAAAAAATTTATTGGAAAAAGAATTAGAAAGAAATTTGAAAAACAAAGTTGTTGAGCTTTTCTATTCTGTCTCTTTAGAGGTTTTCCACAATAAAAAAGAGATTTTGAATATGTATCTTAACTCTATTTATTTAGGACAGCAAAGACAAGGCATATATGAGGCTAGTCAATTATATTTTAATTTATCTCCAGAATTATTAACAGATGGTCAAATTCTTCAACTCTTAGCGTCTATAAGTAGTCCAAGTAAAAATAATCCTTCTCAAACTAAAAATCAAGCATCAGCGATAAATATGTCTAATAAGGTTGGAATAAATAAAGAAGATTTAATCACCATTGAGGCGCAACAGGTTAGAAAAAATATTCTTTTAAATAGAGATATAGAAAAAACTTATTTTGAAATATCTTCTTTTGTAAATAATCCATCGAAGAAATGCCAAACAACGATTGATCAATCTTTAACAGAAAAAATAAGAAAAATTTCGAAAAAAAATATAGATAACTTAAAATTTAATGATGCTAATAATGCTGCCGTAATTGTAATTAAATTACCAGAAAATGAAATTCTTGCCTTAGTTGGTTCTCCTGATCCAAGTTCTTCTAATAATGGTTATAAAATTAATATGTTAAACGAACCTCGGGCAATCGGTTCTACTATAAAACCATTTATTTACTTAAATGCTTTTGAAAGGGATTTAAGACCATACACACTAATAGACGATAGAGAATATAAATACATAACTGCGGTTGATCTCCCATTATATCCTCAAAATTATGACTTTAAATATCATGGAATAGTAAATCTCCATTATGCTTTGTCTAATAGCTTAAATGTACCAGCTGTGAAAGTTTTGGAATATGTGGGATTGGACAACTTTTATCAATTTTTAGAAAAAAAATTAGAGTTCACTCCTATTCAAAACTTTAAAAATTATCAATTAGGAATAGCTTTGGGCGGATTAGAAATGAATCTTTTTGATTTAGCTAAATACTTTACCATTTTTCCTAATAATGGATTTTTACGAAAAATCACGCTTTTTTATACCAACGAGAATCAAATAAAAAATCCTTCTATAGAAAAACAAATTTCCGATCCAAAATATATCCAATTAATCAATAAAATCCTTTCTGACCGTACAACTGGGATAGAACAATTTGGCATGAAAAGCCAATTAAACCTTTTTCAAAAAAATTATGCCGTCAAAACTGGAACTTCTCGAGATTTTCGAGATAGCTGGGTTATTGGATATACTCCTGATTTTTTAGTCGGTGCCTGGGTGGGTAATGCCGACAATAGTCCAACAGAAAAAATCTCCGGACAAATTGGCGCTGGTATTATCTGGCAAGAAACAATGGAATTAATGTTGAATTCGCAATACAATAAAAAAACTCCTTTCGTGTTCGATAATATTAAGGAGTTTACACAAAACGGAACAATCGAATATGGCTTGTCTGACGACGATTACGAGAAACAAAAAAATATTCTACTTCAAAAAGATACTTCAATTATTCTACTCCCCCATTCGGGTGATATGTTTCTTTTAGAAAAAAATACAGATATAATTTTAAAAGCCAGAGAAAATGTAAAATGGTTTATTAATCAAAAATTCCTTGATCAAGATAAACAAATTGTATTCTCTCCTAATAAAATAGGCAAATATCAAATTCAAGCCCAAGCTGTAAACAATTTGAAAGAAGAAATTACAATATTCGTTACTGACTAAGATTATTGAATAGTAAAATATTCAGCGCTTGTTCTTCCAAAATTCTCCGGAAAATACATTTCAGAAACAATGGCTGGCAAATGAGCAAATTCTCCTTTTACTAAAGCACGGACAAAATAATCTATTTCGTAAACTCCTGGCGAAAGATTTTCTTTAAAGAAAATTACTCTATCGTTTTTAAATTCTTTAAAATCAGATATCAATTCTCTACCCTTAATCTCTGTTTCTTGTAACCGCAAAGATTTCTGTTCTGTGGAGAGATCTAAATTAACAATCTCCATCCCAGCTGGAATAAAATCCTCAATAAAGACAAACTTCCTTGTTTTGGGAACAGTAATTTGAATATGAGCTCTTAAAACTTCCCCAACTCTAGTTCTATTAATTATTTTTTCATTCTTCTTGTCGTCCAATTGGTATAGCCCCCTAATAATGCTAAACCCCTCGTCTCTTGGAGCAATATTTTCAATTGGTAAATAATATTTTAGAGACATATCGTAATAAAAATTATTGGCTAATCGATTATGGTTTGTCTTTTTAAACTCAACTATATTGTTTTCGTTAAAATTCAACTGATTCAAAGAAAAATCTTTCTGGAGCTGTTCAAGAACTGTTTGTGGCTGAAAACGGAATTCGCTTTCCTGCTTATTGTTAACAGACAAAGTTAAGTTAAAATTTGATTCTGTTTCTCTTCTCCATTTTAAAAATTCGGTAAAAGCATCAACCACGGCCAGAGTATCACTATTAGATCCCCAAGAACCATCTTTTGCCCTAGAATTCAATAACCACCTCACTGTTTTATCAATAATTTGATTATCTCTCTTGTCTAGTGATAGTGCCTTTAGATATAAAGAGGTATCTTTAATGGTGCTCTCGAAATACCATAATCGGTTTTTGTTGGGTTCTAAAAAGGAACCTCGTGCGTCAATATCAATTCTGTTTTCTAAAACCTTAAAAATCTTATTTTTTAATTGACTATCAATGTCATCGGTTAAAATCATTGATAGATAAGCCAAAGAAGCGCTGCTTATTTGATCATGTATAAACAAATCATCATTGGCTATGTCAATAACTTTTTCTTTAAGCGCTTGATTTAGGGCAAGGGTCTGATTTTTTGATAAAGTATAAGCAGTTGAAATCAGAATATTCTTGTTATTATAAATAAACGAATTAGTTGTAATTTCGTTGTTTAAATAGCTCGTCGCTTTATTAAGAATATCCCGATTAACATTAATGCCTGCAATTTGAAGATTATTAAACGCTTCAACCACTTTTAGGGTAATATAAAAATTAGAGTCACCTCCTTTCCAGAAAGAGAAACCGCCATCTGTCTTTTGATTATTATAAAGTTCCAAAAGTCCAATTTCTATAATCTCATCAATAGAATATTTTTTGCCATTATATTCTATATCGTTCAGGTGTAATTTGTCTCCAATATTGGGCAAGGCCAGTCCTTTTTTAACAATAGCAATTGCGTTCAGTTTGCTGGCAACTTGATCTGTACAGCCATACATAGAACCAAGAAGATGATTTAGGGCATCGGATAAAAACACAGCTAAAGTCGCTGAACTTTTAACAGACAATCCCCCCTTATCTTTGACTATATTGTTTGGTAAAAATACATATTCTTGAGCTACATCTTGATTAGTATAATTAGCAGTTGCCGTAACTTCATAAGTATCATTCTGGGTAATGGGGATATATTGAATCACTTTATCTTCCAAACTATTACTCACAGCGGAAAGAATAAATTGATGTTCGCCTTTTTCAATATTCTCTGGCGCCTGAACCTCGAAATAAACAGTTCTTGTCTTGTCTGGCTTAAGAGTAATATTTTTGGAAATTATTTTAGACAAAAGCAATGTCTGACTTTCAATTTTAACAGTTATGTTTTGATTATTGTTGCTTTGATTGAAAACTTTAGTTCCAATATTAAACTTATCGCCTGGAATAATAAATCTGGGCTTAAGCGGAACAATCATCAACTCTTTTTTGCTAACAAACTCCTGATAATCAACTCCAAATTTATTATCTTTAGTAATGCCCAATGTCTCTGTCCGCCAAGTGGTTAGATTGTCTGGTAAAGTAAATTTAACTTGCGCATTTCCATTACTATCCGTTCTAACTACCGCCTGCCAAAAGGCTGTTTCCTTAAACTCTCCTCTGGCTTGACGAGCTAATTGTTGGTCTGCAGATTCCGACGCCATGGGTCCACCGCCTCCACCTTTTGTTAGAATCTTTGTTTCTACTAATATATTTTTAATATTTGAACCAGTGCTTACTGTTAAGGGAAATCCGCCGTAAAAGAAAACTAAAGGATTCTTTTTGGGATTGCCCTTCAGCGCCAAAACGCTCAAATCAACCACTGCTACAGATAACTCTGCAGAAACTCCTTTATTGTTATGATCTTTTGCCTTTATATCCAAAACAACCCCCTCTCCTGGTAAATAATATCTTTTATTCGGCGAGACTATCACATCTAAATTCCTTCTTTCTGTATCAATATTAAATCTGATATTGCCAAACCTCACCTCTGATTCGATAGATTGTAATAAAACAGAAAAATAAACATTGGGCAGATATTCTTCCTTTATTGGAAAACTATATTCAAAGAAATTACCTTTAATTTCTTTAATCTCATAATCAAAAACCTTGCCCCTTTCAATGGAAATAAAGGCCTTTGCTCTTGGATACGGAGATTTAATAATTACCGTAGCAATATCGCCCACATTTAAATCTGTTTTAATAGCCTCTAATTCAAGCTCGGTCTCTTTGGTGGGACGAAGCATTGTTGATCCTTCTCCATAAACATATACAAAATGAGTTGACTGGATTAGATTGCCTTTCTTGTCGCTGCCCCTTACCTCTATCTCATATTCTCCGTCATCGGGGATACTTAACTCTTTAGAATAATTCCCAGATTTGTCAGTGTTAAATCTATATTCATCTAATAATTTTCTCTCTCTTTCCCATTTATATGAATAACCACCATCTACTCCTTGTCGTTTAGCTCTATTCCATTTCACTTTATAAATACTAAGAGACAGATTTTTCGCTTGTTTATCCTCGCCCTGGAGATCGACGGCTTTAACTTGCATATTAAATCTTTGGTTTTTAGAAACAAAAGATTTGTCTGATGTTAGTCCCAGATAAAACTCTCCTGCATGGACAATAAATGATTTTTGAGAAGATATTGTTTGTCCTTGAAGATTCGTTACATTGATGTCTAATACAAAAATTTTACTCTTTCTATCATTTTGATCCTTAAATAATTTTTCAAAATCTATGGCTTGAGAAATTTCTGCCTTGCCGTCAGTGGAAAGTGATTCTTCTCCGCGTAAAATAAATTTATCGCCGTAACTGTAAGGCATCCAATAGCTCCATCTTGAACCAAAATTGAAATATCCACCCTGATATCTATCAAAATAATAATTCTGACTACTTAGAGTATAACTAACTTTCCCCCCTTCTAAAGGAACGCCAAAATAATAATTGGCTCCTATGTTCATTTTAATCGTATCTTTAGAAATATATTCTTCTTTATCGCTAAAAATTTCTACTTCAAAAGGAGCTGGTACATATTCTTGGACATCGAAATAAGAACAAACATATTTGTCTGTGCAAATTCTATACATGCCCAAAGGAGAATTCTTTTCTAATATAATCTTAGTATCAAATGTGCCAAAATCGCTGATTGTTAAATTCTCGCTCAAAATTTCATCATTCTTGGGATTATATACCTTTAGGTTCATTAATTTATCTTGCGGAACTTGATAATTGCCATCAAAACCGGTCCTATAAATTCCTTTTATAAAAACAGTTTGTAATGGTTGATAAATTGGCTTATCGGTGTATAAATAAATTTTTCTACTTAAATAGGCCGAGTTCGCCCATTCTATTCGGCTCTCTCTTAAGGGTATTATTGTACTATCGTTTCCCTTGCTCACGACCGACCCCTTTAGGTCGTATATAGCCGCAGTGCGAGCAACTCCCTCTGCGTCAGTATAATAATTGCCAGCAAGAACAAGATTAGCACCACCGTACAAAGCGACCTTAGCTCCAACCTTGGGTTCTAATGTAGAAATATCGGTAACCCAATAAAAATTATTGAGTTTGTTCAATTCAGACTGATTAAGGGGAATACTTGTTCCATAACCATGGGTGCCTGGATCAATTCTTTTTTCTGAAACAGCTAAATTAGTTATTGATAAATATGTTCTTTCATAAGTTTGCTTCTGAACATATTGTCCCTCTTGCCAAACTGAATTTTTATAATTAGGATTTGAGAATGTGATAATATAATGACCCAATGGTTCATTTAAATAATCTTTAATGTCAAAATAAAAATAATTTTTAATCCAGTATCTTTTGGGCAAAACAATTCTGTCTCGAACGATTTCTTTGCAGTGTCCCACGCTGCTTACCGGAGCATAATATCTTGGTTTGTTTTCAACATAATACAAAAAATCCTTAGCGTCTAATTTGCATATATTTACATCAACAAAATCCATATTCGTTGCCGCATAAGTGAGTTTTGTTTTTACTGGCGAGCTTATAACGTAAGACGACTGAAACTGATAAAAATTTAGATATGCTTCCTGCATGGGACCCGTAGCAAAACTTAACGATTTTTCGTCTCTTTGTGAAAAAACATCATTCAATCTAATGTTCGCGTTGTAATCAGAAATTGGCATTAAGCCGTATCCAATGCTAGTTTGGAATTCTCCATAATTACACTTTACGCCCTGATAGATTCTCTCTATTTTTCGTGAATTGCTCCAATAATTTATCTCATAATCAAGATCCATGCTGATATGATCGCGATAATCCTCTGATTCCGGTACTAATAAGGGAGAATTTGAACAAATAACAAACTCTCTCAAGTCAGCGTTGTTTGAACCATTATCAGGAAAAGTTTTTAAAATTTTAAATTTTGGATAAGCGTTAACATATCTCTTAATCGGCTCTTTGTTAATTTGTAAACCATCAATATTAATAATCTTTTTAAAATTAATTTCTATTTGTTCTTCTAATCCAAGTTCTTGACTCTTGAAAATGATATATACTTTCTTTTTATCCGGAACTTTCTCGCACTCAACATTAGATGAAAAAACCCCATCCTCTTCCTTGCATTTTTCTCCATATCCCATATCCTGCAATTTAGGAATTTCAAATTTACTCTTTTCTAAATTGATGTCTTCGTAAAAGTCCACCCATAATTTTCCTTTCGGGTCAAAAAAATCAGGAGTTGCATAATTAGTTTTTTCTGATTCAGCCGTAATATTTTTTATAACATCGGTGATATAAATATTAATTTCTCTTGACTCGTCTAAAATAATATCACCTTCTGTTGGATAGGCCTTATTAATCGTTAATGTATAATTGCCCAAAAAATCCCAGAGTTTTTTTCGACCAAATCTATCTTTTTTGTTGTAAATTTGAATAACAGATTGATCATCTCCTTTCTTAGAATCCCTATCGCCAAAAATACTAGCAAAGCCCAATGTCTCGGAAAACAGTCCTCCAAAATCAAAAACTCCTAAAAGAGAATTTTGTTCTTGTCCTATTTCTGACTCAATCTTATCCCTGTATTCAGCAACGAAGGGTACTTTTTTGCCCGTAGATCTATCAACTAAAACAATCTCTTTTTCTGTTTTGTCTAAATCAACGGGCTGGTTGAAATAAATAGTAAATGGTTGATTATATATAAGCTTTCCTTTATCAATGTTTTTATATCTCAATTTTCTAGTATAAAAATGATTTTGAAAACTATCTAATTTCAAACCGTCCATGGAGATAAAACCCGATTTTATTTTAACAGTATAATTAGAAGATCTTTGTAATCGCTCTTTCGGAATAAACTGAAGATTCCTGGTAGTAATCCACTTATAGCGACCCTCTGTTTTCGGTTCAATAATTACGGGGACATCTTCTTCCTCTATCTTGCTTAATGTTGTTAATGGAACCATGGGCCGATTGAAAATAATTGTAATTTCTGAATTTTCTGGTGCTTCACTGTTCTCCTTTGGAAAAACAGCAAGAATCTCTGGATTCTCAACAGCCAAAAAATCTTCTTTGATTAAACCACCGTCAATCGTGGCTAATTCTACATTATAATATCTATTTAATGATAGAGGTTCTTCTGGTCTATAAAAAATAGTATTGATTTCTTCTTCGGCTAAGTCGGCTGCCACCGCGGTATTAGAATTCTTAAGCCAAGACCAAAAATCTGATTTCTGTACTGATAGCCATTGACCTTGCATCTCTGGAAAAAATTTAATATTTTCCCTTGCATATGCTTCATCTATCCCCGGGGGCAAAGTAATTTTAATAGAGGCAGATTGAGAAATCTTCTCTGGTACTAATCGATATGTTTGTGTATATGACGGTAGTTTTGGTTGATGAAATCCTGGATATAAAAAATAAAAGCCCAAGAAAAGGGCTAAAATTATAAAAAATATAGAAAGAAAGGTATAGATTTTTTTCTTTTTTGATTTAAATTGTTTAATTGTTTCTTGGCCAACAGAAATATGACCAGAAACAGGAGCAAATTCATCGCTCATAATTAGTTAGTTAATAATTAACATATTTTAACAAAATTCATAAATTATCGCAAATATTTTGCTCTAGCGATATTGTGTTCGTGGAGTGTTTTGCTGAAGATTGTCTCTCCTTCAGGAGTACTCAAATAATACCAAAATTTGGTCACTTCTGGCCCAATCGCCGCTTCAATGCTTTCCATTCCAGGATTACAAATAGGGCCTTTTGGTAAACCAAGATGTTGATAAGTGTTGTATGGTGAGTCAATTTTAGTGTCTTCAATAGAATAACGCCATTTATCTTTTCCTAAGGCGTAGGCAATTGTGGCACACGACTGTAAGGGGTATTTATTCGCTATCCGTTTCCAAAAAATTCCTGAAACGATTTTCTTATCCTCTTCGCCCCTCACTTCTTTTTCTAACAAAGAAGCCATCGTAATAATTCCAAATATAGTTTTGTTTTGTCCTTCAATTTCTTCTCTTAAATCAGGGGTTAATTTTTTATCAAAATTATTTAACATCATATTAATAATATATTTCGCGCTGTCCACTCTTGCAATAGAGTAAGTATCTGGAAAAAGATATCCTTCAAGACCAGATTCAATCGGTTTATCGTTTAAAAATAAAAAATTCTCTATAAACATTTCTGGAGTGTTTGTGATGTCTAAAAAATTCTCTTTTTGAACTATCCCCTTCTCTTCAAGATATTGAGAAATATTTTTTAAATTCCACCCCTCAATAATGGTAATTTTATTATTTGTTGTTTCTCCTTCTACAATTTTTTGGGCAATCTCGCTTATGCTCATTAACGGAGACAAGCCATAATCCCCAGCTTGCAACAAGCTCTGTTCATTTTTTATAAAAATATAAGAATTGAATAAAAGCTTACTACTTATCAATTCCTTTTGTTTTAGATTGGAAGCAATAATAGTTAAACCATTTCCTTGTTCAACTCTAAAAATTATTGTTTCTTCATTTATGCTTGAAAAATGAGATGTAAAAAGCTGGCTATAGATTAACCACCATAGAAAAATAAATATGATTAAAATAATAAAAAATTTTGGATTTTTTTTAAACATTAATTAAAAAACAAATTTAATATATGTTTACTCGTAACTTCTTAATGCTTCTGTTGGACTTAATTTAGATGCTTTCCGAGCAGGAAAATATCCAGATAAACAACCAATTAACACTGAAAAAAATAAACTAAAAATAATTAAACCAATAGGCATATATGCTTCTAAATAAAACATTGGATGAACCTGTCCATAAAGCTCTATTGCTTTAGCAATAACAAGCCCAAGAACAACTCCTCCCATTCCACCAATCAAACCAATAATTCCTGCTTCTATCAGAAAAATACTTATAACGGCGCTATTTTTAGCTCCAATAGCCTTTAATAAACCAATTTCCCTAGTCCTTTCTCTAACAGCCGTAAACATGCTGTTCATGATTCCCAATCCCCCAACTAAAATAGCAATTGCAGCAAAAGCTATAACTGATGCTTGAATTATTCCCATTATTCCGCCTACTATGTTGCCCATTTTGTCAGAAGTAAGCACCGAGAAACTAGACACATCTTCTCCTCTTTTTCTCTTTCGCACTTCGTCTAATGCTCCCTCTATCTCTTTGGCTACTTTGTCAACATTGGCTCCATCTCCAATCTTTACCATTGCTGCTTGAGCGCCACCCTCTCTGTCGCCAGTCACTTGTTGAAAAATAGATAAATCTAAATAAACAGCCGTATCGTCTGACTTGCTACCTAAAGAATCTAAAATACCGACAATCTTAAATCTTTTACCGTTAATTATTGCCTCGTCTCCTGTCTTAATTTCCTTACCAAAAAAATCTTCTTTTGCAACTAAACTGCCGATAATCAATTCTCTTTTGCCGGGTTTAGGCCATTCTCCTTGACTTAAGCTCCAACCCTGAAAGATAGTTAGAATCTCTATGCCTTCGCCCCACGGAACACCAGTTAAAAATACTATCTTCTGTTCATTTTTATAACGCATTATTTTACTACTATATGACATCGGCAAAACAATATCTACCCCTTTTACTTTCTTTATCACACTAAGGTCTTCTTTGCTTAACTTCTCCCCTCCAACTAGCGACATTGGACTGTCCATTGAGCCGGGCAAAACAAAGATTACATCCCCACCCAACGATTTAAGTTGTTTCATAATTGTATCTCTGATTCCACCACTTAACGAGATCAGGGTAACCACTAAAAAAACACCAACGACAATTCCTAAAATCGTAAGCCAATTACGCAACCGTCTTGTCTTTAAATTCTTAAAGGCTAATTTGAAATATTCTATCATCATGGTCATAAAATTTTCTCTGTCTGAATATGATTTGGAACAATGCGCCCATCTTTAATATGAAAAATCTTTTCACTGTATTCAGCTATCATTAAATCGTGAGTTACAACTACTAAAGTTCCTTGTTCTTTTTTGTGAAATTCAGTAAGTATTTCCATAACATTTTTGCCAGAATTGGAATCAAGGTTTCCGGTTGGCTCATCAGCAATAACTAACTTCGGTTTATTAGCAAAAGCTCTTGCAATGGCTACTCTCTGTCGTTCTCCGCCCGATAACTCGGAAGGTAAATGATTCATTCTGTTCTCTAAACCAATTTGACGCAAAAGATGTTCAGCTCGTTCTATTCTTTTTTCTTCGCTAATTCCTTGAAAAATCATAGGAATCATTACATTTTCTAAAGCTGAAAGGTTTTGAAGTAAATTAAATTGCTGAAAGATAAAGCCAATTTTTTTGCCTCTTATTTGCGCTAATTTATTCTCTGACAACAAAGAAGTATCTTTGTTGTCTAAAAAAACTTTTCCTTTTGAAGGAGAATCTAAGCAACCAATTATGTTAAGCAGGGTTGATTTTCCAGAACCGCTAGTACCCATAATGGTCACAAAAGAGCCTGGAAAAATTTCCAGGTCTATTCCTCTCAAAGCCGGAACATCTATGTTGCCCAGCTGATAAACTTTTTGAACATTTTCTAAGCGAATAACAGCTTCTTCCATAATTAATTTTCAATAATTATATCTTCTCCCTCTTCTATACCGGTAATGATTTCAATCATATCATCGCTTCCTTCCATTCCAGTTTCTACACTCCTTTCTTCAATCTGATTATTTTTAAAAACTTGCACAAACATTTGATCCTCCTTGTATTCTATGGCTTCTTCTGGAATACTTAATACTCCGTCTTTGAAAGCATTAATAATACTAACATCAGCAGTCATTCCCGGTTTTATTCCTTCTATCGTTCTTCCAAAGTTAATATTAACTTCATAATAGACAACACCATCTATTAACTTCTCGGCGGGTTCAATAAATATTACTTTGCCATCAAAAATTTCTTCTGAAAATGCAACTAAAGAAATTTTTGCCGGATTGCCTATATGAATTTTTATTATATCCTCTTCGTATATATCAACTTTAATTTGAAATGGCTCAGCTGGTAAGACAGACATTATCGGACTAATCGCAGGAATCATCTCCCCAACAGATCCATTTATTGTCGTAACGGTTCCTTCTACTGGACTTCTTAAAAAAGTATCTCTAATTTGACTTTCTAAAATATCAACCCTTGCTTGCGCGCTTTTTCTCTTTGCTTGATATAGGCTAAGATCTTCTTTTCTAGGTTCAGCAACCAACAAAGCTAAATTATCCTCTGCCACTTTCAAGGAGTCTTCGGCTACAGATACAGCGCTCTCGGCAACATCAATATTAGTTTTATTGGTAATTTTGATTGAAATGGTATCTTGCTGTTGGGTCACAATGTTAGTGTAAACAGTGTTAATGTTTGTTCTGTGAGTATCTAAAGATGTTTTGTCGCTTGAAGAAACAATATTGCGATAAACAGGCCCCTCAATAATGCCTCTTATCGTACTCAAAGAACTTCTGCTATCCGCAAAATTTTTCTCAAAATCAACTAAAGCGAAATCAATATTTTGTTTAGTAAAATCACTTTCTACTTTCTTAAGATAAAAATCCATTTCATCTAAAGAATTCTCTATTTTAACTTTGTTCTCTTTAACGATCAAAGAATCTTGGTCGTTGCTAGTAAAATGACTATTCTGAATTGATTTAACTAAAGTAAAAGCGTTATAAAGTTTTAAATAGGAATCGTTTAAGACATTAAAAGCGTCTTCGTATATGTCTTCTATATCTTGATCTGCGCTTATTTGTGCATTTTCTATGTCTTTTTTTTCATTAGCTAAAGTTGTTTCAGCATTATCTACACTATTTTGATTTACTTGAATTTCTTCTTTAGTAACTCCAGCTAAAAGTTTATCTAACTCTGCCTGAACTAATTGCAATTCTGCCTTAGCTTGCTCAAGTTGAATATATAGTTGATTGTTATCCAATTTTGCTAATACGGCTCCCTTGTTAATTATGTCTCCTATTTCAACAAAAATCTCTTTAATCTCTCCAGCGGATTTAAAGCTTAAGTTAATCTTATCTCCTTTTTTGATTACTCCTGTTTCAGAAATTTCTTGTGAGAGAGCACTTTTAGCGACAGTGTAAAGGGTATAATCATTGTTCTTTTTTGAAGACAATGTAATAACTAAAACAATTACTATAAGAGCAATAAGAATTAAAGAAATAATAATTTTTGGCTTTAGTTTTATTTTCATATAATTTATTTTGACTCAATGCTTTATGCTTTAAGATACTAAGAATTCCCATAATTGTCAAGTTTATACAAGGCCTATCCATCAACAAAATACCCGCTTTCAACGAGTATAAACCATATGCAGGGGCGGCAGGAGTCGAACCTGCAACATGTGGTTTTGGAGACCACCGCTCTACCAATTGGAGCTACGCCCCCATGCGTAATTTTGAAGCAAACAACAAAAAATATTTATCAAGATTTTCAAAAGAACTCTTATATTCCTTTCCCCCATTAATGGCATCACAGAAAACTTCTTTTACTCTCCCTATTTCTTTTAATTGACCATAATTCCACCTTGCGTCTGAAAGAGTTAGCTCAAACAATTCAATAGCCCTTGCAAAAGCTTTTTTGAAATATTCTTCATTTTTTTGAAACCATTTTCCGGTTCTTCCAACCTCACTTCCAATGTTAGCCATTTGTTCAATTAGAGAAAATGTTTGCCATTTCTCAGAAAGTAATTCCTTATCTTGCATTTTAAATAATTAAATTATTAACTATTTTTTCATCTCCTTGTGTATTGTGTGTTTCCTACATTTTTTGCAGAATTTTTTCAACTCTAATTTAACTCCTTCTATTGTTGCGTTGTGGGATTTGTGAGCTTGATAATTGATACTTTTACATTCTTCGCATCTCAATTTTACGAATGCTTTTCTTTTTTTTGCCATAATTTTAACAATTTATTATTACTTCTAAGCCAAGGGCGAGAATCGAACTCGCGACCTCGTCATTACCAATGACGTGCTCTATCCGACTGAGCTACCTTGGCACTAAGCACTGTGGGTAGGGAGGGATTCGAACCCCCGTAGCCCGAAAGCATCAGATTTACAGTCTGACCTATTTAACCGCTCTAGCACCTACCCTTATTAAAATCTAATCCTAACAAATATTTTTTTATTTTTCAATGCTTTTGCCTTGTTTCTTTTGCCAATCCTTAATTTTTTTATGATGTCCAGAAATCAAAACCTTTGGCACTCTCCAGTTTCTCTTATTTTTTTCTGACTTAAAAATTTCTGGACGAGTGTATTGTGGATATTCTCTCAAACCATCAGAGAAACTTTCTTCCTTAAGTGAATCTTTATTAATCACGCTGGGAATTAGTCGCGCAACAGCATCCAGAATAACCATAGTTGGAATTTCACCGCCTGTTAAAACATAATCCCCTATTGAAATTTCCTCGTCTGCAATATATTTCGCCACTCTTTCGTCAACTCCTTCGTAACGGCCACAAATAAAAATTATTTGTTTTAGTTTCTTTAATTTACCAGCCATTTTCTGGTCAAACTTTTTACCTTTGGCAGACAATAAAATAATTTTCCTTTGTTTTTTTGTGATTCTTCTGTTTTTTCCAATAATGCTTTTTATCGCCCTATATATAATATCAACTTTTAAAATCATACCCGGTCCCCCACCATAAGGTCTATCGTCAACTGTTTTGTGGGTATCTTTTGCAAAATCTCTTAAATTATGAATTTTAATTTTAATTAATTTCTTTTTTTGAGCGCGCTTAATTATACTCTCGTTAAAATAAGAATTAAAAATTTCAGGAAATATTGTAATAATATCAAATTGAATCATGGTTATCAAAAAACCGTACTATTAATGATAGCACGGCTTTTTGTTTTTTTAAAATTAGAAGCAATTATAGCTTCAAATCGTCAAGCTTTGACTCTGTTTCTCTTGGTTGAGGCGCTGGACGAGTACTTCCCTCTGGCTCCTCAATCTTCAAATTGACGCGTGCGTGATTCTTTAAGCCAATAATTCGAAGAAGTGTTCGTATGGCTTTTACCGTAGAACCTTCTCTGCCAATAATTTGACCCATATCTTCTTTATGAAGGTTCAAATTAAGCAAAACGCCCATCTCGTCAACTTTTCTTTCAATCCTGACATCATCAGGATGATCTACTAAAGTTTTAACGACGAACTCAAGAAAATCTTTATCTGGCATCTTGTCTGTCATATTCTTTAATCGTATTATTAATCAATGTTTTATCCATTTCCGACCTTTCTATCCGAGATCTCTGTTAATAGAACTCGGTAATTTGTAATTATAATTTTACTCCTTTATTTTTTCTTGTCAACACCAATTACCTCTTCTTTGCTAATATCTTCTTTAACCGTCTCTTCCTTCTTTTCTTCTACTTCCTTTTTGTTTTCCTCTTTTTCTTCTTCTACTTTCTTTTCTACTTTCTTTTCTACTTTCTTTTCTACTTTTGTTGTCCCCGTTTCTTTAGATTCTTCTTTCTTCTCTACTTCCTTTCCTCCATCTTCTTTCTTATCTATTTCTTTTTTCTCTTCCTGTTTTTCTTTTTGTTTTTTGCTATGAACAGCAATTTTTTTCCCTTCAATTACTCCCTCTTTAATCAAAAAATTATGCGCAGTATCAGATGGTTGTGCTCCTTTTGATAGCCAATATAGCGTTCTCTCTTTATCAATGGCTTTTTCTTTGGTTAAGGGGTTATAAAAACCAAGCCGTTCTATAAATTTACCGCTTTGACAAGCGCGTTTCTTGTCAATTACAACAACTTTATATGATGGTTGATGTTTTCTCCCTATTCTCAAAAATCTTATTGAAAGCATGATAATATTTAATGGTCAATGATAAATGATAATTTTTATTTCCACCCTTTTGATTGTAATCCGGACTTGGCTGCATCCTCCTCTGCTTCTTGCTTGGACATGCCCTCTCCTTGCGCTACTAATTCGTCTCCTAAGAAAACTCCTGAAATAAAATTCTTCGCATGATCTGGTCCCCATTGTTTAAGAATCTCATAATGAGGGGTCTTTTTTTCTTTTTCTTGAGCAAACTCTTGAAACTGACTCTTAGCATCAATAAATTCTTGATTCTCTAAAATATTTGGTAATTTAACCATTAGGCATTTTTCTATAAAATCTTGACATACTTTATGTCCTTGGTCAAGATATAATGCCCCAACAAATGCCTCAAAAGTATCGGCTAAAATATCTTGTCTTGCTTTTCCTATTTCCTTCTTTTCTCCCTTAGACAATAAAAGAAATTTACCAAAATCAAGCTCTTGAGCAACAGAAGATAACATTTTAGTATTTACTAAGGCGGCTCTCCAGCTGGTAAGAGAACCTTCTCCTTCTTTAGGATATTCGTCAAAAAGATCCTTACTCACTATTATTTCTAAAACAGCATCTCCCAAAAACTCCAATCTTTCGTTATTCCCAGGTTTAAAATCAGGATGCTCGTTTAAATAAGAACGATGACAAAAAGCGTGTGCTAAAAGTTCTTTGTTCTTAAAATTTATATTTAATTTTTTTTCTAATTTTGAAAAATTTTCCATTACTTATTCTTTATTTTCTATCTCCTTGAACACGGTTCCTAAAACACCATTAATAAATTTACCAGATGAATCTCCACCAAACATCTTTGCCAATTCAATTGCTTCGTTAATCGCTACCTTTGGAGGGACTTCCTCTTTGTTGGCGTAAAGTAATTCGTAAAGACCAATTCTTAAAACATTTCTATCAACAATGTTAATTTGTTGAATAGGCCACTCTGGGGCAGCCTTTTCAATAATTTTGTTGATTTTGTCAATATTTTTTTCTACTCCCTTAGCAATTTGTTTAATAAAATCAGTACTTTCTAATCCGGGACCGAATTCTTTAATATTTTTTTCTAAAATTTCATCCAAAGATTTTTCCTCTTTGGACATAAAATCCCATTCGTAAAGCGACTGCATTGCTATACTTCGTGAAAGATGTCTACTTCCCATAATTAAATTACTTTAAAAATGTATATGATGATTTTAATTTCAAGCGTTCTGCG
>CAZLVZ010000013.1:0-3160 GCA_964563465.1 uncultured Candidatus Saccharibacteria bacterium
TTTATACCCCACCACAATACACTCGTCAACCACTTCATCTGTGGATAACTTATAACCATATTTTTCCTTATCGCTATCCGATAAAAAATAAAAAACAGCCAATTGAAATTGCCCATTGGGAAAGTAAAAAAGATTATTTAGGGTTTATCCCATTCTTCTTTATCGATTCCAGCTTGTTTTAAAATCTCCGATACTAATCCAGCACTGATTTCGCCCTTATGTTTATGTGGAATATGAATTTTAAGCGGTCCCTTTTTCATAAATGAATGTCTCCCGCCACTATATGGACTTTCAAAACCTAACTTGCGAAAATTCTGAACAAATTTTCTCCAAGCAATATTTCTATGCATGTTTATAAATTAAAGGCACAGTCACTTTTTGATTAAATTTTACCGCAAAGCCAGGAATCCTATCTCTGTTTTTTAATTTTAGAACCAACCACTCTTCTAAAACTTCACGAAGCGCTTCTCTACATTTTTCTAATGTTTTCTCTGATGCCCAAACTCCTTGAAGCCCGGGAATTTCCCCAAAATAAGAACCGTCATCAATAATTTTATATTGAGCCTTGTTTAATTTTTGAAAAATATATTCTGTGAGCATATTGTATTAGATAATATTATAATTTTACTGTATGCTTCTCGTTTGTATATGTCAATGCAATAGAAAACCGACTCCGTTGTGAAGTCGGTTTTCTGTTCAGATTTTATTAATTATTTGCTTTATGCAAATTGTTCTACTTTCTTTTTTTTAACAAGATAGTAGGTAGTTAGTGATCCAATTACTGTCATGATTAATAGAAACAAAATCACAAGCCAAAATGCTAAACTTCCAACAATTCCAACCATTTGACCGAAGATACTACCAGCTGCGGCAACACCTCCTAATGCCTTGGTTATTTCAATGCCAACGCTATCAGTAATTGATTCGTCTCCATAGTAAACAGTGCTTATATCGTTTGAATAAGTGCTGCCCGCAGTAAACTTCTCTGCTGTATCAATTTTAGCATCAAATGTAATAATTTTTGATTGGCCTTTTGAAAGAGTCCCCAAATTAAGACCAGCCAAGATATTGCCAGCAAATGGCGCGCCGTCTATTTTTAGATTCCCCTGATAAATTACATTTTCAGGCAATAAATTTTCAAGTCGCACTTGCTCGATATCGTTTTCTCCAGAAGAAGCCACAACAACCATAACGGAAAATTGTCCATCTGGATTTACGGATATGTTCTTTTGCCAGCTATTATCAATACCTATTCCCTTAATTAAACTAGACACGGCAATGCCTTGAGTCATTGGCAATTTTACATCAACCGCACAAGAACAAAAGTCCTCATCACAATTCGCTATTCCATCACCGCAATGCTCACAATTAGAACAATAATCTATTGATTCTTTGGCACAAGTCAAACCATCACACTTTAAATTATGATAACACTTCCCTGCCTCGCATCCATCTAATGTGCACGAATTATTATCTTCGCAATCCATATATTTATTTAACCTTGTTCCTGAAGGATTAAACCAATAGACATCGTTGTCGTAACATTGTTTGCTATTATATACGGGAGTATAAGCACAATTAGAACTATAGTTACATGTTGAATCGCCAACAGAACATTTTTCTGTATTAGAGCAATAATCATTTACTGTCCAAGAACTCCAGTTTCTCCAGCTTCCCCAGTTACCATCGCAATCAGAATCGTCACCGGAACAATATTGAAATTTAATTTTTGTTCGTTCTCCTACATCAGCTCCACAACCGATTCCCCAAGGACAACCATATTCTTTTTGAGTATAAGAATTACAAACACTATCTGAATCTTTGTAATGACAATCATCGCAACAAGGACCAGATGAACACTCGCAATCATCAATACACTTTCCATTCTTACAAGTTTCATCATTATCGCATCGTTCTATTAATTTCTTTTCTGTATCGTTATTATTGTAACAGGAGTTATTTGAGCAACCCTTATCATAACAAGTTCTCTTTTTATAGACATCGCCACCGGAACAATAATTGGAACTCCATGAATTACAATAGTCAGAACCACACTCTTTATATTTGTCTTCCCGATTATTGTTTGAGTTGTACCAATAAACATCATTGTTATAACATTGCTTATAATCGTTATAATCTGTTCCGCAGGAAGAAGAATAGCTACAATTATATTCTGCTATACCACCAGAACAATACCAATTTGGTCTTTCGTTGCTGTCACATCGTCCATAACCACAATAAGTAGAACCGACTATATTTTGAGCAGAAGACCATTCCAAGCAGGAATCAGAGTCATGGTTACCACAAGTCTGTTTAGATGAATTGTTGTAACATTTTACTTGCCCAGAATAAGCGCATTCATCTTGACAGCTTGAACCACAATCTTGAGAACAATTACATTGATTTTCTCCGCATTCAGAGTTGCATGTTCCGTCTCCACAAGAATAACAATTTGAATGACATTGCGTGTCATTGTGTAAACAAGTGCCACCGGAACATTGATAATCTCGCCAAGTTGTGCCGAAACAACTATCGGCCCCACAACTTTGTGCAGAAGACCACTCTAAACAGGAATCTGAATCATAGTTGCCACAAGTTTTGTTTGAATTATTATCAAAACAAGTCTTTTGTCCAGCAAAAGAACACTCATCCGAGCAGGTTGGAATTGGGGTTATACACTGCCCATTGCTACATGTCTTCCCGTCATCAGTGCAATCGTATTCGTTTATCCATTGATAAGAATCATAACAAGAATCATTGGAACATCCTTGTAAATGTTTTTGTCTTTGAGTCCAGTTACCTGAACATTGATAATTAGTTGTCCAAGAATCTGTTCCACAGTTCTCTTGAGTTCTCCATTCAGGAGTAGCAAAACAAGCGCTGTTGGAACATCCTTTGTTAATATATTCTCTTTGTAAATATGAATTAGAGCATTGATAATCACTTGACCAAGCACTTGTTCCACAATTCTGAATATTAGACCATCCTGACCATTCTAAACAGGAATCAGAGTCATGGTTCCCACAGGTTTTCTTTTGAACATAATTATTGGAGCATTGATTTTCTGTTGCTCCAAGATAAGAACAATCGTCTGAGCAAGTTGAAATACACTGCCCATTGCTACATGTCTTCCCGTCATCAGTGCAATCGTATTCGTTTA
>CAZLVZ010000013.1:3260-5699 GCA_964563465.1 uncultured Candidatus Saccharibacteria bacterium
ATACACTGCCCATTGCTACATGTCTTCCCGTCATCAGTGCAATCGTATTCGTTTATCCATTGATAAGAATCATAACAAGAATCATTGGAACATCCTTGTAAATGTTTTTGTCTTTGAGTCCAGTTACCTGAACATTGATAATTAGTTGTCCAAGAATCTGTTCCACAGTTCTCTTGAGTTCTCCATTCAGGAGTAGCAAAACAAGCGCTGTTGGAACATCCTTTGTTAATATATTCTCTTTGTAAATATGAATTAGAGCATTGATAATCACTTGACCAAGCACTTGTTCCACAATTCTGAATATTAGACCATCCTGACCATTCTAAACAGGAATCAGAGTCATGGTTCCCACAGGTTTTCTTTTGAACATAATTATTGGAGCATTGATTTTCTGTTTGGCCAGAATAGGAGCATTCATCCGAGCAGGTTGGAGTTGGGGTGATACAGTTACCATTTTGACAAACCTTGCCCACGCCACAAGAATAAGAGCTTGACCATTCCAAGCAAGTATCACAATCATAATCCCCACAATTTTTATAATGGGTAGAATCTGAACAAGCTCTTTGTCCGTAATAAGAACATTGGTCGGTACAGCTCGGGCAATATGAGCCACCGTCATCGCCATCATCATCGTCATCGCCGTCATCTGGCCAATCCCAATAGCCGGCTTGAATATCTGAGCTTTCAAGCGAGACAAAAACTGGTTGTAATAACAAAAATACAGCTAAAAATATTGCCATTAGAATTTTTGCTTTTCTTTTTGTATTCTGTTGATTTATCATATTTCTTTTTTACAAATTATTAAATTATTATTTGTATTTTGATATTTTAATATATAAATATTTTGATATTTTAGTATTGAAAAAATGGTGAAGAGAGGAAACGCGCGTTGAACGGTCCCCTCTCTCACACCTCCTAAATCAGAGCGAAAAGAACATCTCTTTGACGAAATGTTACTTTCGTCATGCTATCCGTCATAGGATTAATCTCGTAGAGAACAATCCTGCCGTCTTCTATAGTCGCAAAAATGTTGTGCAGAACTATCTCGTCGGGTCTATTATAATATCGTTGACCCTTACCGATAATCCCGAACGGAACTCTTTCCCAACCATAGTCGTAAGACATGTTACCCAGCAAAGTAAACGCGTAGTCGTCTATATCAAGATATTCGTATTCTTCGTAACTACGCCCTACAAACATCTTGTCTGTCTGGTCAATCAAAAGAAAACATTCCATTTCCTCCTTGGTGACAGTCAGATAGATGTCATCCACCACTCCCCAAATACTAACATCGGGGAAATATCTCTTTAGAACATCAAGGAGTTGTTTACCTTCTATCTGTCCCCTATACCCAATCGGAGGTGACGCCGAAATTCTTGCATCTTCTCTTGCGACATAACTAACCTGCGCACAAAGCACAGACGCTAGAGAAAAAACCATTAGTACTGCCAGCAATACAACCGAAATTTTCTTTTCCATCTCTTCACTCTCCTTTCATAAGATAGATTAATCATACTTTAACAACTTTTCCTGACTTTGTCAAGTATTAATCTATTTTATGTTGTATTGTGACCAATGTCAAGCAAAAACAAAGCGGACATTATGTCCGCTTTGTTTACATATCAACGAGACCCGAACTCGTTGGAAGCTCTAAAATGGCAATTCATAACTCGGCAATTGATTCTCCATCTCCATTCCCCCGCCCATAAACATCTGTATAAGTGGCATCAGCATTTGAATAATACTTTGCGAGTCATCAGGAACTATTATTTCAACCGGTTCGTTGAATTTAGAAAAAGACATATTTAAATCTAAAGACAGTGTCCCCTCTTCTCCTTGTTCCATGGCGGATAAATCAAAACTTTTCTGTCCAGCCACTTTGTAAATTAACTTGTCTTTTTTACCAATCCAAATTTCAAAATCTATGCCTCCTGTTTTTTCAAAAAGCTCATCTATTCCATCTGATATTTCTTGTTGGTCTGCTTCGGGCATACCGGGTAAATCATCTATCTTATAATACTTATTTACGATTTCCATCAATCCTATTAAAAACTGCTTAAGATTTTCTTTGTCCATGGCTAAAAGATAATGATAGCTATCTTGTCCTTCAATCTTTTCATTAGCTAATCTTTCTTCTACTTTAGCAATTGGATATTCTAAAAATAATTGTTGAATCTCTTGCTCCATATTGAGCTTTTCCTCATCAGACAATGTTTTCAGCAAAGATATTCCTAATTCTTTAGAATCAAACCTAAACCATTTATTTGTCCAATCATTTACATCAATTCCAATTTTTGACAACTCAAGCGAAATAGGAATAGGTATCGTCCCCACATTGAAATACAAAGCTTCATTAATTGAGCGAATTTCACCACCAAAAAACATTTCCATTCCTTCAATTGGAAAACTCACATCAATTACTGCCTGGGACTTCGGATT
>CAZLVZ010000013.1:5799-12429 GCA_964563465.1 uncultured Candidatus Saccharibacteria bacterium
AAACCGCTAATTACGCCTATTAAAACTTTCTTTTTTGTTTTACTCTCTTGTGGTTTTTGAAAACCTTGAAGATCTGCTTCAGAATCAGACTTTGGTTGTTCGCTCTCTGGCACAGAACCACTTATAGTGCCCCTTAAATTACTTTGTTGTTTATTGTTCATAATAATCAATTATTAATTTTATTCGCCCCTTTCTTCGCCCCCGTCCTCCCGCTTGGAGGACGGGGGCGGGGGGAATAATTATACCGACCTTTACTATTTTTCCAAAATTTTTACTTTAAATTTTTTAGCCGAAAGCTCAACTTTGTCCCCTTTCTTAATTTCCTCTCTTAATAACGCTTCGGCTAATGGATTTTCTACTTTATCTTGAATCGTTCTCTGTAAATTTCTGGCTCCGAAAGTTATATCATACCCCAACTCAACTACTCTTTCTTTTAATTCTTCGCTAATCACAAATTCAATATTCTTTTCCCCCAAGCCCTCTTGTATCTTATTAAGCATTAATTGGGCGATATCTAATAAGTTTTGTTTGCTTAATGGCTTGAAAACAACTACGGCGTCAAAACGATTTATAAGCTCTGGTCTAAAAATCGCCTTGTCAAAAAGTTCGTCTAAAAGTTTTCCCTTAACTTCTGAAAAATCTAAATCGTTATCTAATTCATCTAAAATAATTTTGTATCCTGCGTTTGAAGTGGCAATAATAATAGTATTTTTGAAATCAATCTTTCTACCCATGCCATCGGTAATATGACCGTCATCTAAAATCTGTAAAAAAAGATTCAAAATATTTGGATGCGCTTTTTCTACTTCGTCTAAAAGTAATAATGAAAATGGATTTTCTCTTATCGGAGTTGTTAATAATCCCTCTTCGCCTGACGAGCCAATTAGTCGTGGGATGTCTTCTTTGCTTTGAAATTCTGACATATCTAATCTAATCATCTTGTCTTCAGAGCCAAAGTATATTGAAGCTAACGCTTTAGCTGTTTCGGTTTTACCTACTCCAGTTGGACCCAAGAAAAGAAAACCACCCATTGGGCCCTTTCTTTTTTTCAACTTTGCTCTTGCACGACGCAAAGAAGTAGAAACCTCTTTTACTGCTTCCTTTTGATTAATAATCCTCTCATGAATCAAATCTTCCAAGTTTAATAAAAGTTCCTTTTCTTTAGTCTCAATTTTACCAACCGGAATTTCTGTTTTTTGTGCCACTATTTTATCTATGTGTTCTGGCAAAAGCCATTTATCATCGGAAGCAGACAATCTTACCATAGTTTCTTCTAAAACGTCTTTTGCTTTTTTGGGAAACGGCACGTCCGCAATATACCTACCAGTTAAATCTACTACTTGTTCTATTGCCGGATAACTAATAAACTTACCATACTTTCCCTCTAAAAATGGAGCTAAACGCTGTAAAAAACGCAATGTTTCCTTAGGACTTGGTTCTTTTACTTCTACTTTAGAAAAAAGATTTAATATTGAAGGATTATTCTCTATTCGTTTATGTAATCCAGTATAACTGCTAATAGCCATAAGTTTAAACTCGGGAAGGTCTAAATACGAAGCCAATAATCCTGTAATATCAATTGCTCCGGGAGCTATTTCCGTGCCAACAAAATTATGAAAATCATCAACAACTAAAATTACATTACCTGCGTTTACGACTTCTCTAAAAATTTTGTCCAAAATATCTTCTACTTCTTCTATGCTCTTAAGTTGAGCTAAGAGTTGAGGAATTTTAAGCTCCATCACTCTTTGATAATTTATTCCCTTTAAGCTTTCACCTTTGATGCTTTTAATAGCTATAGCTTTAACAACATTTTCCATACCTACGCCAGGTTCTCCAATCAAAAGCACATTATTGACTCCAGGACTAGACAAAATTCTCTCTGTCTGTTCAATTTCTGTTTTATAACCAACAACTTCATTTATCCCCTCTTGGAGAGCAGCTTGACTACAATCGACGGCATATTGATCTAAGGTAATGGTATAACCAGATGCCCACCCTCTGCCAATACTCCCTTTCTGCGACAAATTTTCATAATCCCAGAATCTTCTTTTTTTCCTTCTTTTTATTTCTTCGTCTTCCTGCCAAAGAATTATATTTCTCACATCATCTGGTCTTAAATCCGCCTCTAATAAAAAACCTCCGAAAATCGGTTCATATATACTTAACGCTAAGAGTATATCTCCTTTTTCAATATATTTATGTTTCTTTGCTTGAGCAATTTTTATCGCTTCTTTAATTGTTTGCTCAAATTTTTCTGAATAGACTCCCGTGCTCAAACGATCATGAAATTTTTGAGGTGAAAAATATTCTCCTAATTTTTGAGTAATTTCTTCGGTGCTTAAAAGTAAACGCGATAAGACAAAAGATAATTCGGAATTTTCTTTAAGTAAAAAATAAAGAAAAATTGTAGAGTTAATTGGAAAAATCTTTCTTTTTTTAGAAAATCTTATTGTACTATCAAGCGCCTTAGCTACATCAAAACTCAAAAACTCTGCTAAATTTACAACTGGAGTCATTAATGGAACGCTCGGGCGCTTAATCTTTGTGTTAATAAAAACAATAATTAGGGAACAGATAACAAAAATAATGAGAGAGATTAGGGCAAAGCCAAGCAGAAAATCATAATCCGTGCTGAATTCTGTTAAAGAATTATAATCAAAAGACGAAAAATTAGAGCTAATAGCGCTCAATAAAAAAAGCAAAGAAAAAATAATGGTAAGTAATAAAAATGCTATTTTTTTAATTTTAACGACTCCGAAAATCGGACTTCTTGCGATTCTCACCGCCTGGAATATAGCTGTTTTTTGGAAATCAAAATTGAACATCAAAATAATAGCTTAATGCTAAATACAAACCCAACGACTAAAAGCACTGGTAAAAATAACCATGTAAAAAAGACAATTCCTCCAAGAATAAAAATAAAAACCTCTACGACAAATCCAAAAATTATTAAAAAAATTCTTATTATTGCCCCAATGATTCGCGAAAAACCATTAGATATTATTGTTTCTGCATATCTGGTAAAACTAAATCCCCTGCCATAAGACCACATCAATCCATGCCAGGGCGTAAGAAGGGTTTTCAAAAGCGAACCAGTTGAGAAAAAATTAAAATACGAGCGAAGATAATTTTTCCACGCTTTTCCCAACTCTTTCGGCATATCAAAAAAATGCCAGACAAGATATTGTCCCAATATATTTTGACTCATTAAGTCATTGTATCACAATCCAAAAAAACAACAAAAAACAGAGTTATACTCTGTGGATTAAAAAAGGCAGGAGTGATGATAATCAAACACTCCTGCTTATTTCTTTTTCCGCTCTATTCTAATACCCTTAAGTGGAGTCCAGGTTATTTTTATCTGTTCTTCTATGCCCCCTCTTAGTATTAAAAGCCCAATCAGTTGATCCCAAAGTTTTAGAAAAGAATTTAATGAATTCCCTTCTAATATCTTTGCCTCTCCATCTTTGGTAACCTGCACCAAGGCAACAACCTTCCCTTTGTTCTGTTCTCTCTCATTGCCAAACATAGACATCAAATCACCTCCCTATTATTTTGTTCTATAAAAGAACTATCTTCAGAATAATGCAAAAATTAAAAAAAACAAGCTTTTGGGCTTGATTCTTGTTGGTATAAGTTCTAATATAATTTATTGGCGAGAAAACCTACAAGGAGGTTCACAATTGCCTAAAGAGGATAAGAAAGAAAGGAAACGTTTGGTTTTACGGAAATGCCCCGAAATAGAAAATGGCGCAGCGAGTAGAAGAAAGCTTGCGTGCGTAAAGAGAATGAACAGGGGCCACGCCCGCTCTATTTATAAAAGATGTATTCCAAACCAAAATGATCATCCGCCTTTTTCGTGTGCACATTAACAACTTCATTTAAAAGAGCTAAAGGCCGTTGAGATTTTTTCAACGGCCTGATTCATTTTTATGTCTCAAATGTGGGCGCAGATGGATTTGAACCATCGGCCTCTGTCGTGTGAGGACAGCGCTCTACCCCTGAGCCATGCGCCCTTAATTTATCTTACTGCTTTTATTTTCAACCGTAAAGATGTAAAATGAAATATATGCAAGTATTTGATTATCACATTGGCCCAAAACTAAAAAAAGATTTAATCTTCAAAAGTTTTTATTTCCAAGGGGAAGATCAAAAAGAAAAAGAATTAGGAGCGTTATGCATTATAGCAGAGCTTTCCAATTATTTATCGTCTGATTCTAAAATTTTAAATGATTTAGGCGCTACTATTAAAAAAGAATTCTTTTCTGAACCAAATAAAAGCCCCGAACAAGCATTGATAAATTCTTTGAGGGCCGGAAATCTTTTTTTAGAAAAATTATCTAAACAGGGAAACATGAGATGGTTGGGCAACCTTAATGTCGCCATATTTGCTATCAAAGATTTATCTGTCCATTTCTCAAAAGCGGGCAATATTAGATTATTGATGTTAAGGGGTGATGAATATCACGACATTGGAGAAAATCTTGAATTTCAACAGCCATCTTCTGATAAAAATATTCATTTATTTTCAAACATTGCCTCGGGACAATTGGCAGAGAACGACAAACTTATTACTTTAACTCACGATATGTTTGATTTTTTCTACAACGAATTATCAGAACAAATTCTAAAATTTCCAACATTATCCTCAAAAATTCTTGGACAAATGTTAAAAACGAAAAAAGAAAAAATGGAAAAAATCTCTGGCATTTTTTTCCTAATCTTTATAAATCGAAAACATCAGAAAAAAATACCTTTTATAAAAAATAAATTTCATTTTATAAAAATTAAGAAAGAATTTCTTTTAATCATTTCATTGCTTTTAATCTTGCTTCTATCTTATTTAATTTTTAAATAATCTTTCAAGCTAAAACAAAAGACAATCTTAAGATTGTCTTTTGTTTATTATCTCTATAAACTCTAATGTTATAGAAAAATGAAATGAAAAAATTATTTTAATTCAACCGTGGCTCCTGCAGTTTCAAATTTCTTTTTAATTTCTTCTGCTTCTTCTTTTTTAACACCTTCTCTTACGGTCTGTGGTTCACTGCCAGCGGCATCTACCATATCTTTAGATTCTTTCAATCCTTTAGCGGTAGCGTCACGAACTGCCTTGATCACTTCAATCTTTTTATCTCCGACTGTTTTGAGAATAATATTATATTCTGATTTTTCTTCTTCGCCAGCTGAATCTACTCCTGCAACTGGAGCTCCAACAGCTGCTACTGGCGCAGTTGCACTTACGCCAAATTTCTTTTCTAAAATCTTTACTAATTCTGCTAAATCAACTACTTTCATTTCTTCTATCTCTTTAACAATCTTTTCAAACTTTTTTGGAACCTCAACCTCTTCCTCTTCTTCTTTTTCTTTAACTTCTTCTTTCTTGACTTCTTTTTTATCCTCTTCCTTTTTTTGCTCTTCTACCTTGGGTTCCTCCTTTGTCACGGGTTCTTCTTTAACTTCTTCTTTTTTTGTTTCTTCTGTTTGAGAAACTTCTTCTTTTTTTTCTTCTTCTGCCATAAATTTATCAATTATTATTGATGATTAATTATTATTTATTTTTTATCGCTTCCAATGTATAAATTAGACCTTTAATGTTTGCTTTTTGGACATAAACAAAATTATTTATAGGTGCGGAAAGAGTTCCTACTAAATTGGCAAAAAGCTCTTTGCGGGAAGGTAGCTGTGCCAATGTAATCATTTCCTGGCCTGCTAAAAAATCAGATTCCATATATCCTCCAATAATTTGTAAGCTCTCTTTGTCCTTAGAAAAATCATAAATCGCCTTAGCCGGAGCTATCTCGTCCTCAAAACCAAAAACAATTCCTAATTCATTTTCAATATTTTTATCTGGAAAATCTATTTTTTCTTCTGAAAAAGCCAACTTGGCTAATGTTTTCTTAGCAACCATAAACTTAGCACCTATTTCTTTTAACTTTTTTCTTAAGCTTTCAATATCTTGAGCTGCTAAACCAGCAAAATTAACGAACACCATTGCTTTTTGTTTAGCAATTGATTCTCTTAATCTCTCTATAATCTTTGTTTTTTGTTCTTTTGATAAAGCCATATTATTTATTATAGTTACCCTTCGGCCATAACGGCCTCAGAATTAATTATTTGTTAACTGCTCAGCCGTCGCCTACAGCTCGTCTTCGCAGATAAATAATTAAAAAATCTGCGTTTAACCGCAGAGATAAAATAATTAGTAATGACTATTTATTATTTACCTCAATAGGACTTATAGATTAATCCGCCTATTATCTACGGTATTTATTAGTATATTAAATATTTAAAAATTGTCAAGCGACAATCTCTATTTTTATTTTTCTGGAGCTATTTTTTCCTTGGACAAATTTTTAATCGAGTATGATATCCATTCGTTCAATAATTTCTTGAAATTTGTTGTTTGCATCTTCCCTAAGGGCATCAATGTATCTTATAATTTCTTCATGATATTCTTTTAAAATTGGCTTAATATTATCCATATATTTATCTTAAACTTATAATAAATCTTGTCAAATGCGAAAATATACTACTATAGACATGGGTCATCATAGACATTTATGAAATTAGCGCTTGAGCTATTATTTCGGCAAACTCTTTAGCAGAAGGAGGGCCATTAGCAGT
>CAZLVZ010000014.1:0-2042 GCA_964563465.1 uncultured Candidatus Saccharibacteria bacterium
CACCAGAAGAAATTCAAAAGAATATGGAAAAAGCAGTAGGGGAGCAATTAGCAAAAATATTTCCACCAGGTCTTTTTCTGAAATTATTGAATCTTGTCAGTTGGTCTATTTTTGCATGGATTCTAATTATGGGTGGTGGTAAAATAGCTTTTTTAGGAATAAAAATGTTAAAATAGTTTGACGAAACAAGACATTTAAGGTATAATTAGATTACTTTTAAGAACTTGTTGCACATTGAAAACAAAACAAAAAATTCCTAAAAGGAGGGACTATGAGTGGAACAGAATACGACATTAAGGTGACAGAAAAAGGACCAAAAAAGGTGGAAGTTAATATTGAGATCGACAAAGGCAAATTTCCTCTATCAACACATTTAACACATTTTGCGTTTGAAGATATGGGAATAGAAGGAGTGCAAATGTCCATGAGCGAAAAGAATGGACAATTTGTTCCTCTTGATGTTGTTGAACAGGCGAGGAAACTCGCTGCCAACATAATGTTAGAAGAAAGGTTTAGGGAGTAAGATGAGACAAGATTTTGAAGTAGAAAGTGTGGTTAAGTCAAACAATAGCATAAGGGTTGGAATAATTGTGTATAGAAAATTTCAGCCCCCAGTCACGGTTGTATTTGAGAAAAGATGGAGCGAAGAGATTAGATACATCAGCGATATTTCTAGGGCAGACGGTTCTGGAATAAATGCTCCAGTTCTTTCCCAGTCATGGTTAAAATATGCGAAGATATTCGCTATAACGGTCATCAAAGATAGACTCCAGAGAAGAGATAGGGATTTCTTTTGGGCAACTCAACCGAGGCTCTTCTAACGAAGAGCCCTTTTTTTGTTTTTTGAACAAAACATGATAAGATGATTGAACAATTAAATGAAGAAAGTTATGGATTATTTAATCATTTTAGTTGCTGGATTCGGAGGGGGAGTTATTCGGGGTTTGGTTGGCTATATTAAACATCAATTTGCGTATAAAAATGTGGGCTTTAATGTCCCGTATTTTTTTACAATGATGTTTCTTTCCGGAATTATTGGACTTTTAACTGCTGTAGCCATAAAGGAATTGGGTCAAGAAATAATTACTGTTGGATTTTCTTCCACAGTTGCCTTCATCGCAGGATACGCTGGAGGAGATTTCTTAGAAAATGTTTATAAAATAATTATTAAGAAGCCGGAGAAGTAATGGATATAGAAAGATTTAAGACACAAAATGGTTATGAAATTCAAGGAGCGTGGCTACCAAGAGTAACAAGCATTATTGGAGTAATTTCAAAACCGGGTCTTTTGAGATACTATGCTAATCATAGTAATTTTATGGTTGCGCAAAATACATTAAACAATTTGGCAAGCTGGGGAACTTTAACTCATCAAGCAGTAGAAAAATTTTTAAAAGGTGAAAAATATAGAGCTGACGAGAAAATTTTGCCTTCACTTGGAGCGTTTAGGGATTGGCAAAGCAAAAATATTGTTAGAATTTTTGATCCTCAAAACGATGTAGAAAAAACTATTTTTGATTTAGATAATTCTTATGCAGGCACATTAGATATAGTTGCTGAAGTCAATGGCGTGTTAGGTGTTTTAGATATTAAAACTGGAAGCGGAATTTGGGATGAATATGGATTACAGTTAGCAGCATATATGAATGCCTACAACAAGTCAGCTCCAAAGAAAAAACAGGCTAAAGCTCGTTGGATTTTGCGTTTAGACCAATTTGAAGAGTGCTCAATTTGCAAAGCTAAAAGAAGAATTAAGAGTGGTAAGGCAAAGATTACTGGAGGAAAAAAGGATTGTGTTCATCAATTTTCTCAAATCAGAGGGGTTTTTCAGTTCAAAGAATTGAAAGGTTTTAGACATGATGTAGAGGCGTTTTTGAGCGCTAAAAAATTGTGGGAATGGTGCAATAGAAATGTTCTCAAAGAAATAGAGAATTATCCCAACAATAATGGAAACCATACATTATTTTAAAATTAATACATAGATACATATGAAAAGAGAAGAAGCACTAATTTTACTTAAAGAAAATTTATCTAATATTAAT
>CAZLVZ010000014.1:2142-12345 GCA_964563465.1 uncultured Candidatus Saccharibacteria bacterium
TATGAAAAGAGAAGAAGCACTAATTTTACTTAAAGAAAATTTATCTAATATTAATTTACAAAAGCATTGTTTTGCCGTTGAGGCGATAATGCGAGCATTGGCCCAAAAATTTAATGGGAATATAGAAGAATGGGGCTTAGCTGGTCTTTTGCATGATATTGATTATGAAAAGACAAAAGACAACCCCGACAAGCATTCTCTTGTTGGTGCGGAAATGTTAAAAGAAATAGGATTAAGCGATGAAATTACTGAAGCGGTAAAAACTCACAATGAAATTCATGGTATAAAACCTCAATCGTTGATGGCTAAAGCGTTATTTGTAGCTGATGCGATAAGCGGATTAATCGTAGCATCTACATTAGTACTGCCATCTAAAGAAATTAAAGAATTAACTGTTGAAAATGTTTTACACCGATTCAAAGAGAAATCTTTTGCTCGCGGAGCCAATAGAGAAATTATAATACAATGCAAGGAATTACTTGACTTATCTTTAGAGGAATTTATTGAAATTGCTTTGATTGCGATGAAAAAAATTAACCAGGAATTGGGATTATAATTTTAATTTTAAATTAATTTTTTTTAATATGAATTTTATTGCTGATTTTCATATCCATTCTAAATATTCCCGTGCTACTTCTCCCACTGGTGATTTAAAGCATCTCGCTGAATCAGCCCGAATAAAAGGAATCCAGGTTCTTGGAACTGGCGATTTTACTCATCCTCAATGGCAAAAAGAAATTAAAACAGAATTAGAACCAGCAGAGCAAGGGCTTTTTAGGTTTAAAAATCAAAAAGAGGGAATTCGTTTTATTTTAACTTCGGAAATTAGTTGTATTTATTCTAAAAATGGAAAAGTAAGGAAAATTCATCTTGTTATTTTCGCGCCATCAATGGATGCGGTAGAAAAAATTAGCAAAAAACTTTCTACCATTGGTAATCTAAAATCTGACGGAAGACCTATCCTTGGTTTAGATGCTAAAGAGTTGTTAAGAATTGTTTTAGAAGCAGACAAAAATTGTTTTTTCGTGCCAGCTCATATTTTAACGCCATGGTTTTCTGTCTTTGGTTCAAAATCTGGTTTTGATTCTTTGGAAGAGTGTTTTGAAGATTTAACAAAATATATTTTTGCATTAGAAACAGGACTTTCAGCAGACCCCGCTATGATTTGGAGAATTCTTGATGGCAGACGATTAGCATTAATCTCAAGTAGCGACGCGCATTCACCTAATAAGCTTGGCAGAGAAGCAAATGTTTTTGATACGGACATGAACTATGATTCTATTATTAGTTCTATAAAAGAAAAGGATAAAAAAAGATTTTTATACACAATTGAATTTTTTCCACAAGAAGGGAAATATCATTACGATGGTCACAGAAATTGCGATATAGTTTTGTCTCCAAAGGAATCAGCAAGATATAATAATGTTTGCCCTGTTTGTGGGAAGCCATTAACTTTGGGCGTGGCAAATAGGATTAGGCAATTGGCAGACAAGGATGTTGGCTTTGTTCCAGAAGATGCAATTCCGTTTAAAAGTTTAGTGCCCCTGAAAGAAATTATCGCAGAAACTTTTGGTTGCGGTCCAGCAACAAAAAAAGTAGAAAAAGAATATCAAAAAATCATTCAGGCACTCCATAACGAATTTAATGTTTTGTTAAATGTCTCAAAAGCAGAATTAGAATCTGTTACCTTGTCTGAAATTACAGAAGGCATAATGCGTGTTCGCGAAGGGAAGATAATTGTTGAACCGGGTTATGATGGAGTTTATGGAAAAGTTAGAATTTTTTCTTCAATAGAAAAGAAAAACATTATTAGACAAAAAAGCTTATTTTAACATTGACTTAAAGGTATAAAAATTATAAATTGAATTAATATGGCAAAGGAAAAAATTAGCTTAAAAAAGAAGGTAAAGGGAAAGCCAAAGAAAAAGATATCTTCAAGTGCGAAAGGGGGAGCTTATCAGCCAAAAATCGTAGTTATTGGAATTGGCGGAGGAGGTGGTTCTATTGTTGGAGAAATAGCTAAAAGTATTGGCAAAAAAGGAATTCCTCATTCCAATAGAGTAAATTTTATAATAGCTAATGTTGATTATCAAGCAATTAAAATAGCTCCCAAGAAAGCAGGAGTTTTTTATTTCGGACAAAAAATGACACATGGATTGGGATGTGGTATGAATGTTGCCTTAGGAGAGGAGTCGGCGCTTCGAGAAAAAAAGAGAATCACAAGATTGTTAAAAAAATATGACCTTTGCATATTAATTACTTGTCTTGGCGGAGGAACTGGTTCGGGCGCTACTCCTATTTTCGCAGAAATTAGTAAAAATTTAGGAATTTTAACATTAGGAATTTGCACCTTACCATTTGCTTTTGAGGGAAAAGAAAGAGCTAAAATCGCTAAAACATCCTTAGACAAAACAAAAGAAAAACTTAATTCTTTTATTATCATTCCCAATCAGAAAATATTTCGTATTATTGATCAAAAAACACCAATTCATAAATCTCTTTCTGCTATGAATAATATGTTGGTTCAAGGCATAGAGGGTCTGATCGAAACCCTTTATTCTCCTGGTTTAATCAATCTCGATTTTTCTGATTTTAAAACAATATTAAATCAAGAGAGCGCATTAGCTTATCTTAATTCTCAAGAATTTAGTGGTTCTGATCGGGCGGAAAAAACAGTAGAAATGACTCTTAATAATCCTTTAATCAATTACAATATCGCTGGCGCAAAAAGGATACTTTTTAATATTGCCGGGAATAAAGATATGAAAATGAGTGAGGTTGAGAGTATTAGTAGAGCAATCTCCAACTTTAATCCTCAAGCAAAAATTATTTTTGGAGTTTCTCACGATAATCATTATAAAAATAAAATTAAAATTACCTTATTAGCAGTCGGATGTACGACAAACGAGGAACGCAAAGCCAAAATAATTAGACAAGAAAAAATTAAGCAACAGAAGGAAGAGGAAAAACAGCAAGAAGAACGAGATAGAATCAGGGCAGAAAAAATTAAAAAGAAACTTCAAGAAGAACAAAGATTAGAATTTTTAAGAGAGAAACAAGTGGCCTTAGAAGAGAAGCAGATTCAAAATGAAAAGAAGAAAGCTAAACTAAAATTAGATAAAAAGATAGAGGAAGAATCAGAGAAAAAAGAAAAAAAGAAAATAATTACGAAGAAAGCTTCTCCAAAGAAAACACAAAAAATTATTAAGAAAACAACCGTTAGACGCAACGCTCTTGATTTGCACAAAAAAGTCCAAGAAGATGAACAAAAAATGTTAGAAGAAGAAAGTAAATGGGATGTTCCCGCATTTTTAAGAGGAAATAATAATTCATAATTAATTATGGAAACTGAAATTAAAAAAGTCATTTTACCGATTGCTGGATTGGGAACTCGTTTTTTGCCACTTTCTAAAATAATGCCAAAAGAAATTTGGCCATTGGTGGACAAGCCGATTATTCAAGCTCTGATTGAAGAAGCAAGGGCCTCTGGTATAAAGCAGGCAATTTTTGTTACAAATGACAGAAAAAATTTAATTTTAGATTATTTAAAATCATCTCCTTCGTTAAAAAGAATTCTTCAAACAAGAAAAAAAGATCAAATCCTTGAGGAGTTAGAGTCCATAGAAAAAATCAATAAAGATATGAATTTTTCTTCTGTAACGCAAGACAAACCGCTTGGAGATGGACACGCCATTTTGCAAGCAGTTTCTAAGGTGAAAAAGGAAGCGGTTGGAGTAATGTTTGGGGATGATATTGTTGATTCTGAAATTCCATGTTTGCAACAATTAATCAATATATTTAAGACATGTCAAAGACCAGTCGTAGCTCTTCATCGACTCCCAAAAGAAAAATTATCTGCCTATGGGGTACCTAAATTAGAAAAGATAGCAAATAGAGTTTTTAAGATAAAAAAAATAACTGAAAAACCAGCGATAGGAGAAGAACCTTCTGACTTAGCAATCGTGGGAAAATATATTTTGACGCCAGATGTTTTCGATTATTTGAAAACAGCTAAACCGAACAAAAATGGTGAAATTGTTTTAGCAGATACATTTGATAGAATGTTAAGAGAAGGAAAAACAATTTACGGTTACGAATTTGAGGGAAAATGGCTGGAGTGCGGTTCAAAAGTTAATTGGTTAAAAAGTAACATATATTTTTCTTTAAAAGACCCTCGCTTTAAAGAAGAGCTGAAGAATTTCATAAAAGAAAATAACTTATTTTAATATGACTGATATATACGATTTAATTATAATCGGTGGAGGACCAGCTGGAATAACTGCTGGTATCTATGCAGCTCGTAAAAAATTAAAAACTTTAATTGTTTCTAAAGATTTTCAAGGCCAAGTAAAGTTTGCAATTTCAATAGAAAATTATCCTGGACTTCAGGGAATTACGGGTATTGAACTTGCTCAAAAATTTGAAGAACATCTTAAACAACAAGAGA
This sequence comes from uncultured Candidatus Saccharibacteria bacterium, assembly GCA_964563465.1. Classification (GTDB taxonomy): domain Bacteria; phylum Patescibacteriota; class Minisyncoccia; order Minisyncoccales; family PEYH01; genus JAYENY01. The sequence continues at coordinate 6,590 of CAZLVZ010000014.1, forward strand.
TAGAAATGATAAATGGCGAAGCGGTGAAAATAAAAAAAGAAAACCAATTTTTTGAGATTATTACCAATAAAGAGAAAAGATATATATCTTTATCAATTATTATTGCTTCTGGTTGCGACCCAAGGCCGTTAGAAGTGTCTGGAGAAAAAGAGTTTATAGGCAGGGGAGTAACCTATTGCACAACTTGCGATGCCCCTCTTTTTAAGAATAAAATAGTTGCTGTTATCGGTGGAGGAAATGCAGGAGTTACGGCAGCGATTGAACTCACCAATTACGCAAACAAAGTTTATTTATTAGAATTTCAACCGAAATTAGCTGCCGACGAGTTAGAGCAAGAGAAGGCGAGAGCTAATGAGAAAATTATTATTTTAACCTCGTCTGCTCTTAAAAAAATTGAAGGAAATAATTTTGTTGAAAAGATTATTTACGAAGATTTGAAAAGTAAAGAAAAGAAAACTCTAAAAGTAGAAGGAGTCTTTGTATCTGTTGGCACCCAACCAGCAACTTCTTTTATTAACGAGCTTGTTGATTTTAACGAAAAAGATGAAATTATTATTGATCCAAAAACCTGCCAAACAAAGATGCCTGGATTATTTGCAGCAGGAGATGTAACTGATGTGCAATTTAATCAAATTGTCATTGCTGCGGGCGAAGGAGCTAAAGCAGCTCTTTCTGTTTATGAATATTTGAGAAAGAGTAAAGAACAAAAATGAGTAAAAAAATTAAATCCATAAAAGCTAAAGAAATTTTAGATTCGCGAGGGAATCCTACGGTTGAAATTGAAGCAAGGAGTGAGAATTTTTTAGTTAAAGCAGGGGTGCCTTCTGGCGCTTCAACAGGAAAGTTGGAAGCAAAAGTAATAGATGTGGGACAGGCCGTTAAAAATGTTAACGAAATTATTGGGCCACAATTAATTGGTAAAGACCCTTGCGAGCAGAAAAAAATTGATGATTTTTTAATTGAATTAGATAATACAGAGAATAAATCCAATTTAGGGGCTAATGCAATTATTGGTGTTTCAATGGCCATTGCCAAACTCGGTGCCATGTCTAAGAATATCCCTCTTTGGAGATATATATCTCAGTATTTGGAGGTTGAACCTCCAAATATTCCAAACATACCATTAGCAGCATTTAACATTGTAAATGGTGGAGCTCATGCGGATAACGATTTAGATATTCAAGAATTTATGATTGTCCCACAATCTGATAGTTTTGCAGAAAATTTTCAGATTGCCAAAGATATATATCAATCCCTTGGAAATACTCTTAAAGGAAAATTTGGAGAAATAGAACTTGGAGATGAGGGCGGTTTTTCACCACCAATTTCTTCTATAAAACAAGCGTTAAATTTAATAACACAAGCAATTGAACGAATAGACACAAATACGAGAAAAACCAAAATCATTCTTGATTGCGCTGCTTCACAATTTGAAGAAAATGGCAAATATCAAATAGGGGATTCTCTTTTTTCAAAAGAAGAATTATTGAATTTTTATTCTGATCTAATTTCGAAATATCCAATAATTGCATTAGAAGATCCTTTTGGAGAAGAGGATTGGCAAGGATTCCAGTTAATATATAAAGAACTCGGAGATAAAGTTACTATTATAGGGGATGATTTGTTGGTGACTAATCCCAAAAAAATTAAAGAAGCGGCAGAGAAAACAGCTTGCAATGGAGTAATTATAAAAGTTAATCAAATCGGAACTGTTAGCGAGGCAATAGAAGCGGTTAAATTAGCCAAGTCATTCAGCTGGAAAATTATGGTTTCTCATCGTTCTGGAGAAACGCTTGACGATTTTATTGCTGATTTTGCTGTTGGCGTTGGTGCTGATTTTATAAAATCCGGCGCTCCTGCCACGCCTTTCCGCCTCGCAAAATATAACCGACTCTTAGAAATAGAACAAGAAATATGTATAAATTAGTTTTACTCCGTCACGGAGAAAGCATCTGGAATAAAGAGAATCGGTTCACCGGGTGGACAGATGTTGGATTGACTAAAAAGGGCGAACAAGAGGCAATTGAGGCAGGCAAACTTCTTAAAAAAGAGGGATATATTTTTGATATTGCCCTTACTTCGGTTTTAAAAAAGGCAACAAAGACATTAGATATTGTTTTAGAAGAGATGGGTTTAACAGATATTCTTATTGAAAAATCATGGCGACTGAACGAAAGACATTACGGCGCATTGCAGGGATTGAATAAATCAGAAACAGCTAAAAAATATGGAGAAGAACAGGTCTATTTATGGAGAAGGAGTTATGATGTTCGGCCACCGGAACTAACAAAAGACGATGAAAGGTATCCCGGAAAAGATCCTCTTTATCAAGATTTAAAAAAAGAAGAAATTCCTCTTGGGGAATCTTTGAAAGACACGGAAACAAGAGTATTGCATTGTTGGCAAGAAAAAATAGCCCCAGCAATAAAGTCGGGGGAAAAAGTTTTAATTTCAGCACATGGAAATAGCTTGAGGGCATTAGTAAAATATCTTGACAATATTCCTTCAAACAAAATCGCCGAATTAAATATTCCTACTGGGATACCTCTAATTTACGAACTTGACGAAAATTTGAAACCAATTAAACATTATTATTTAGGCGATACAGAAAAGATAAAAAAAGTCACAGAAAAAGTTGCAAACCAAGCAAAAATTTCCTAAAATTAAAAATTATGTTAATGTGAAATATCTTCTGCTTCAAGTTTATTGATTAAATTATTTATTTTCTATGAAAATTCAGTTTTTTGATAATTCTATAGAACAATTTATTCTATCTCTAGAAAAGTCGACCATTGCAAGAACGCTTAGAATGATTGATTTGTTAGAGGAATTCGGCTATAAGTTAGGTATGCCTCACGGCAAGAAGGTTGACAAAAATCTATTTGAATTACGGATTAGCAGTACTCAAGAAATTAGAATTTTTTATACATTTCATAAAAATATAGTTGTGCTTTTACACGGTTTTGTTAAAAAATCTCAAAAGATTCCTAAAAGAGAATTGCTTACAGCGTTACGAAGATTAAAGGTCTTGACCAAGTTATAACGCATAAGTTATAATAAAATTGTATGAAAAATTATACTCAACTTAAAAACAAATTACTTCAAGATAAAAAAATAAAAAATGCCTATGATGAATCAGGGTCAGAGTTTGATTTTATTCGTATGCTTATTAGAAAAAGAATTGAAAAAGGATTAAGCCAAGAAGAGCTTGCTGAGAAAGTCGGGACAAGACAATCTGCCATTTCTCGCTTGGAGTCAGGTAGGTATAATCCAAGTTTTAAAATTCTTAGAAAAGTTGCACAAGCGCTGGATTCGGAAATAAAAATTTCTATTTATTAAATTAAAATTAATTAAAAATTAACTTAAAAAAATGGATAAAAACTTATTACCTTTTGTTATAGGGGGAGTCGCGTTAGCTCTTTTAGCCGTAGTTGTTTATCAAAATTATGTTCCTTCGGAAACTGGAATAGGTCAAATTATTTCCAAAGATGAAATTGGCACACAAGTAATTGATTTCATTAAAAACAATTTAGCAGCATCTGAAACAGAATTTACATTGGGCGAAACAGAGGAAAAAAATGGACTTTACGAAATAAAATTTGAAGTAATGGGGCAAGAAGAAACAGCTTACGCAACTAAAAATGGTAAATATCTTTTCTTCCAGCCCGTTGACATGCTTCCATCAGAACCTCAAACATTTACTAAAACAGAAAAGCCAAAAGTTGATCTTTTCGTAATGGCTTTTTGTCCCTACGGCAATCAATCAGAGGAAATGTTAATACCTGTAGCAGAATCTTTAGGGGATAAGGCAGACATAGAATTACACTATATAATTTACAATAATTATGCGACTGGTTATCCTGATTATTGTTTAGATACAGAAAAAACATTTTGTTCAATGCATGGCATTCAAGAAGTTAATCAAGGAATTAGAGAATTGTGCGTTCAAAAATATCAAAAAGACAAGCTTTGGGATTTTGTAAAAATAATCAACGAACAATCTACTTCTGAAGATGTTGATACTAAGTGGGAAAATATTGCACAAAGTCTTGGTGTTGATGTCGAAAAAATTAAAACTTGTCAGCAAGAAGAGGGTTCCGCTTTATTAACTCAAGAATTAAGTCTTACTAATGCCGAATATTCTGTTCAAGATGCTTCTCAGCACAATGGTCAAGAAACTGAAAAAGTTTCTGGTTCCCCAACGCTTGTTATAAATGGAATGATTTCTGACGGGACAAGAAGCATTGCAGGATATCAAGAATCAATTTGCTCCGCTTTTGAAACCCTACCAACCGAATGCGAACAAGTTTTAGAAGAAAATAGTTCTGCGGCATCTGGAAGTTGTGAATAATTATCAATTTATTATTAGATAAGAATGAGTATGCCAAAAACAAAAATTTATAGCACGCCAAGCTGTCCATACTGCGAATTATTAAAACAATTTCTGAAAGAGAAAGGGGTAGATTTTCAAACAATAGATGTTTCCCAAGACGAAAAAACTCAAAATTATCTTATGGAAAAAACTGGAAAAATTACTGTGCCAGTTGTAGAAATTGACGGTCAAATTGTGGTTGGCTTTGATAAGGCAAAAATTATGGAATTACTTAATCTTAAAGATTAGTTTCAATCGTTTGTTTTGGTGACATATAATTAATTTAATTTAATTATGACTAAAATAGCTATCAATGGATTCGGTCGCATCGGGCGACTATGCTTAAGACATATTTTAGAAAATCATCCAGAGCTTGAGGTGGTAGCTATTAATGATTTATCGCCGGCTGAAATCTTGATTCATCTTTTTAAGTATGATTCTTCTTATGGGATTTATAACAAAGAGATTAAATCTAAGTTTTTTTGTGAGAGAGAGCCAGAAAAACTTCCATGGAAGGAATTAGAAGTAGATGTTGTGCTGGAGTGTACTGGTGCGTTTAGAGATAGAGAGGGTGCAAGTAAGCATCTTAAAGCTGGAGCGAAAAAAGTGATTATATCTGCGCCAGCTAAAGATGACGATATTCCAAGTTTTGTAATTGGAGTAAACGAAAATGTTTTTGATTCTACAAAAGACGATATTATAGATATGGGTTCTTGCACTACAAATTGTTTGGCACCCATTACTAAGGTTCTGAATGATAATCTTGGGATTGTAAGCGGTTACATGACTACAATCCATAGCTATACGAATGATCAAAAAATTCTTGATATGGTTCACAAAGATTTTCGTAGAGCAAGAACAGCTGGAGCTAATATTATTCCAACTACCACAGGAGCAACTAAGGCAATCGGAAAAGTTATTCCTCAATTAAAAGGGAAATTAGAAGGAATGGCCATGCGAGTTCCGACTCAAGTAGTTTCTTTAATTGACTTGGTTTGTTTATTGGAAAAATCTACTACTGCTAAAGAAGTAAATTCTTTATTTAAAAAAGCATCTGAACAAGATAATTTTAAGGGAATTCTAAGTATTGAAGAAGCTCCGTTAGTTTCAATGGATTACAAGGGGAATACTTTTTCAGCAACAGTTGACGCTGAATCAACTAAAGTAAACGATAAGCTAGTTAAAATCATTGCTTGGTATGACAATGAATACGCTTATGCTGGTAGGTTAGGCGATTTTGCCAAATTTGTAGGGGAAAAATTATAAAAAACTATATATTGCTTAACTTTTTTAAAGCCGCTCATGCGGCTTTTTAAGTTGAAAAATTTGACTTGCTTATTTTCAAAGGAAAAAAATGGCGGAGTCGATGATGGCTCCGCTCGGG
>CAZLVZ010000015.1:0-11771 GCA_964563465.1 uncultured Candidatus Saccharibacteria bacterium
TTTTTTAAAACCGACCTTTAGTTATTTTTCTAATTATCTTATTTTACAAAATCTCACGAAAAATAGCAAATAAGTTCTCCACAACTCTACAAAATATATAAAATATTATTAAAACGGGGCATTAATTATAAAAATTAAACTATATTGTAGTATCTTGACCAACCATTTTGCCAACCAAAGCAATCAATCCTCTGCTCGTGACTGCTATGGCCAAACCAATTAGAGCATATGTTATCCAACGCTTTGCCATGGTGATCTTTTCTGGATTGCCAACAGCAGTAACAAAAAGATACGCAGCCATTATAAGCATCAAGACGACTATAACTAACAAAAAACCAAAAGCCCATTCAATCATAGCGGGAATCACAGCTACCGCCTCTATATCAGAAGGAAAAATAGTTTCTAAAATAACAACGATTCCCTTGGCTACGGTAACAATAGCTACGCCAACTAAAGCGTATGTAATAACTTTTCTCCCGGTAGCGGCTTTTTGGGGGTCTCCGCCAGAAAGAACCAGATAATAGCTCCCAATAATTAACATCAAAACTCCTACTGCCAAAGAAAATGGCCAGACCCAACTTAAAACTCTTGTAAGCATTTCGTCAAAGGTAACGCTCCCCCAAGGACTTTTAAATTGAATTTGAGCTAAGATTATCCCTGTCGGGATTAAGGTAGTCAATATTAAGCTGGGAAAAATTAATTTTTTATTCATTGTTTTATTAAAAACTTAAATCGTTTCTAAAATAATAAGTTAATGCTTTCACTATTGTGATTATACCAAAAATTATTGAAGTGTATAATATAGTTTTTTTACCGAGAGCTATCTTTGACGGATTGACTCCGGCAAAAAGCATTAAAAAAGCTCCGACAATTATCATAAGCGGTCCAAGTACTATAGCAACATGAAAAAAGACTCCAGCTATATTATCAATCAATTCGCCAAAAGTAGTAGAGCTAATTGGATTGATGTCGCTTTGAGCAAAACAAAAAATTGGCATAGAAATAACAAAAATGAAAAATATTAAAAATGTCTTGTTCATAATTTTATAAATTTGAGCCCTTAAAAAGTATGTGAACTAATACAATGAGTCCCCTGGAAACTAACATTACGGCAAGACCAACCAATGTCCAAATAATTATTTTCTTACCTAAATCAATTCTTGAAGGAATCCCTCCAGAGGCAACCATAACATAAGCTCCAATAATAATTAACAACGGAGAACTATATAAGAAAATGGTAAAGAAAAAAATTACTGCTCGCTCAATAAATTCAGGAACATCTTCCCATAAAAGTGGGTTGTCGTAACCATCAGGACCCGTTGCTGGGGCTATATCTGCAACGAATTCACAACAATCGCCCGAAGTATTAATCGTTTCGCCAGCGAAGCAACCACCAATGCCTACTGTTCTACAACACCATGTTCCAGCTACTCCCGGATAGTCATAATCCGTATAGGGGGACGAACAGGCAGCATATATTTCTTCCGAACTTGTAAAAAATAAAATTCCCAAGATAGAGATAAATAGAACACAAAAAAGAATTTTCTTATTCATAACAATTTATTCTTTTTCAAAAATAGCGGACCAATGATATGTGCCGGCGTCCAATTCTCTAACTAATTTCATATCAAGCTTGAGACGCACTATCTTTTCAATTTCTTCTAAGGTTACCCTCTCTTCTTCTGGCCCAAAGGGTGAATTTTTTTTCCAATCAACAATAACTATTTCGCCTTTTGGCTTGACAATTCTTTTTGCTTCTTTCAACATTGCCTCCTTGTCTTCAGATTGAAACAAAACATTTGTAAGCAAAACAACATCAAGTGCTTCATTTTTTAGAGTTGAACTCTTGGGTTCTTCTAAGTCGCACTGAATTGTTCTTATATTCGACAAACCTTCAGCCGTAGCTCTACCCTTAAGAGCAGAGAGTGGCTCTTCTTGAATGTCCAAAGCGTAAACCGTACCCATTGACAATACTTTGGCTAAGGCAATACTAAAAGTGCCTGGCCCACAACCAAATTCAGCAACATTGAAATCTTGTTTCAGCTTAATTTGCTCAATAATTTTTTCTGGCTCAAGAAATGTTACCATTTTCTAAACTAATGTTTTCTAAACTGATGAGAGAAGTTACCTCGTCCTGTTCGCTTAATTTCATTATTCTAACTCCTTGAGTTGACCTGCTGGAAACAGAAACGCTTTTAGCAGTAGTCCTAATAACCTGTCCTTTTTTAGAAATAATAATCAATTCTTCGTCTCCCTTTAAGACCTTTGCTTTAACTAATTCTCCGGTTCGTTTAGTAAGCTTACATGTTTTAATACCTGTTCCACCTCTACTTTGTGAACGATATTTAATCAATTTAGTTCTCTTGCCATAGCCCAGTTCGGTTATAATTAATAAATAATCCTTTATTTGTTTTTTTTCAATTACTTCCATTCCGATAAGTTCATCGTCTTTCTTCAAACGAATACCCTTATTACCCGCCGCATTTCTTTGCATTGGTCTAATTTGTTTTTCTTTAAACCTAATTGATTGCCCTTTTTGAGTAACTAAAACAATTTCGCTTGCACCGCTTGTCTTTTTAACCGAGCGCAAAAGGTCTCCCTTTTTTAGCCGTATTGCAATCAACCCAGAATTTCTAATATTCTTGTAATCCTCCAAAATTGTCTTTTTTATTATACCATTTTTAGTAGCCATGACTAAATAGTCTATTTTCAATTGTTTGTCTTTTTTGCCTAACGGCAAAACAGCTAAAACTTTATCTTCAGGAGTAATCTCTAAAAAATTAGCTAAAGCACGTCCCTTTGAAATTCTTGTGGCTTGAGGAATGTCATAGGCGGGCAAAGCAAAAACTTTTCCGGAATCGGTGAAAAAAAGTAACTTGTCTAAAGTGTTGGCTAAGACAAAATGCTCAACAAAATCTTCATCACGAGTTTTTATTCCAGTAATTCCTTTTCCACCTCTTTTCTGAGTTTTGTAAGCAGACGGATTAATTCTCTTAATGTATCCATTTTGTGTAAGAGTTATTAAAGTTTCTTCTTCTGGGATTAAATCTTCTTCTGAAATATCTTCTGCTTGTTTAAGGTAAACTTTTGTTCTCCTTGCATCTCCAAAACTATCTTTCATTTCTTTCAATTCTTTTATAACCAAGGCCTTTATCTTCTTTGGACTCTTAATAAGCGCTACAAGGTGTTTAATTTTTTCTCTAATTTCTTTTAACTCATTCTCTATTTTTGCTCTTTCTAAACGGGCTAAAGCAGAAAGCTTTGTCTCTAAAATAGCTTCTGCTTGAGCATCGCTCAATTTAAACCTCTTTTTTAAGTTTATCTTTGCTTCTTCTCTATTTTTAGATTTTTTAATTGTCTCTATTACTTGATCAATCTTTGCAAGACATTTGGCTAAGCCCTCTAAAATATGCTCCCTTTGCTTTGCTTTAAATAATTCATATTTACTTCTTCTTAAAACTACTTCTTGGCGATGTTTGAGATAATAATTTAACACTTCAGGCAAAGATAAAATCTTTGGTTGAATCCCATCAACCAAAGCAAGCATATTTAAATGAAACTTCTTTTGCAAATCCGTTGATTTATATAAACGGTTTAATATCTTTTGAGGGAAAGCTCCCTTTTTAAGGTCTAAAACAATCCTTATCCCTTCTTTGCCTGATTCGTCTCTGGCGTCTTTCACTCCTTTCACTTTCTTTTCTTGAATTAATTTCGCAATTTGACCAACTAGCGTGGCTTTATTTACCTGATAGGGTATTTCGGTAATAATAATGCTCCACGACTCTTCCTTTCTCTCAATAATCTCTGCTTTTCCTTGAACTAAGATTGGACCCTTGCCCTGCGAGTAAGCCGAGATAATTTCTTTTTGATTGAATATAATGCCTGCAGTTGGAAAATCTGGACCCTTAATAAATTCAAAAAGATCTTCTGTTGTTGCATGAGGATGGTCAATAAGATATATCGCAGCATCGCAGACTTCGGAAAGATTGTGTGGTGGAATATTTGTTGCCATACCAACAGCAATGCCTAAAGAGCCGTTGAGTAAAAGTTGTGGCACGGGGGATGGCAAAACAACTGGTTCTTTTCGAGTAGTATCATAGTTGTCTACAAAATTAACCGTATCCTTATTAATGTCTGTAAGCATTACTTGCCCAATTTTGGATAATCTTGCTTCACTGTAACGCATGGCAGATGCTGGATCCCCGTCAATTGAGTTGTGAACAAATACACCAGCGGCTAAAGCAAAATTATGCCATGAGTCAACGGTTATGTCGTAAACATCTTCTCTTTTACGAAGAACTTTAACAGTTACAACTTTATGATTATAATTTTGAGATTCCTGAATTATCTCAGAAAAATTACTGAAATAATTTAAAGCGTTTTCAAGTTTTGGAACACCATTATTGATTCTTTCCTCTTCGTATATTTCTGGTGTAACTTCTGTGTGTTGTCCTCGAAGAGAGCACGCATATCCTAAAATTTTATTTTTTATCACCCTCTCCCTATAAGAAGGACTCTGCCATTTTTTCTTTAAAGAGATTTTAGCCATTTCTGCCATTTCTTTCATCATATTAGGATTCTTTTCTATGCGACTCTTGTTAGACGCCATAACGGCCAATCTATTCTTTTCTCTAAATTTTACATCTTCCCTCTGTTTAGCGAGCTTTTCCCGATGAAATTCGCGAATTCCGGGTTGCACCCATAATTTCTCTCTCATTTTCTTAAAATGGTCCTCAGAATATTTTCCCCTATATTCAGGATCTTTCCATAATGCTTTTGATCTTTCACTTAATGCCTTGCGAAGAACAGGATCTTTAAATCTTTCTTTCATTAACATTGAGATATGTTTACGATGGCTGGGATTAGACCAGAGTTTTATAGACATCTGTCTTGTATTTTCCATCATTGTTTCCCTAAAACACTTATCTTTCCATCTTTCTTTTAATTCTTCTGATTTTAATCTACTCATTAATTCTTGAAAATTCTTTGTCTGCCACAATCGTCTGAGATTTTTACTTGATTCCTTCCTCATAAATTCTTTGTATTCTGGGTCTCTCCACATTTCCTTCTTGGCTTCTGACCATAACTTTCTATACTTAGGGCTCTGCCACATTTTCTTATTCATTTCCGATCGTCTTTGTGAATATATTTCTCTGTTTTCTTTTTTTGCCCAAAATTCTTTTCTTCCTTGAGCTATTTTTTTTACATATTCGGGATCATTGCTATGGCGCGCAGAAGCAATCTCTTTGTGTATTTGCCAATGATCTTTCCATCTGATTCGTAAAATATTATCGGGATTATTGTTTAATTTATTAAAATCCTTATGATGCCTTATTCTTCCCGCATCTCTTTTATAAACTTTATTTTCTAAATTCCACTCATCAGACAAACGGTGCGTAAAATCCCACCCTCCGATTACGGGCTGAGAAACAGTTTGGTATCCTTTTAAATTTAAGTTATTCTCACTCTTATATCTTTCGGTATAGAGTGGCATCAAAGAATCTCCTGTCTGCAATTTCTCGGCTTGCTTATAGTTTCCATTTCTTAGCATAAAACGATGGTCTAGTGTACATCTAATTTTTTCTCCGTTGTCTATGGTAACCTCTACGAGCTTTTCTTTTCTCCTTGTTATCCTGGGCTTTTTAATTTCAGCAATCTCAATTCTTTCCTTTTTATGATTAAATGCAAATCCCCAATGTCTTTTGCCCCCTTTTTGCTCCTTGATCAAATCACTAAAACTCAAGCTTCTGCCATCACAAAGTTTTATTTTTGTGTCTCCCGTAAAACAACCAAAATTTCCTTGACCTTGAACAAGAGGATATCTTAAAGAAAAGTCCTGTGCCATTCTGACCATAGAGTCGTAAACGGCTGAATCGCCGTGCGGATGATAACGACCCAAAACGCTTCCAACTACATTCGCTGATTTTCTAAACTTACTATTATAATATAAGCCGTCTTCTCCCATAGCAAACAGAATACGACGATGAACTGGTTTTAATCCATCTCGGACATCGGGCAAAGCACGAGAAACTATAACAGACATTGCATAGTCAATATAACTCTCCTGCATCTCTTTATTAATTTCTCTTGGCTTGACATGACCAATTTTGTTGTTCTCGTTATTCTCGTTATTTTCGTTCTCTTTGTTTTTTATTTTTTTGGCCATAAATTCTCTGTTTCCAAAGAAGGAAAATTAATATCTTCTTTTATATCGTTAATTTGAAAATTTTTCAACCTACCCGCTGTAGCAATAATAAAAATAACTAAAAAAATTAAACTGACAATCGTTAAAATAATCCAAAGAATAATTTTTCGCTTTAACAGGGGTAGTCTTTGTATTTTTTTTAAAAAATCCATTTATGATTTCAATACTACGATTTTAGTTTCTGCTGGCAACCCCTGCTTTTTAATCTTTAGACTTGTCTGTGGTTCGGTTATCTCTTGTCCCATTGCCTTTAAAAACATCTCCACTTCATCAAGATTCACTTTCAATTTAGGCAATTTGTAATGCATAGGAATAACAATCTTGGGTTCAATTTGATTAGTAATTTTTTGAGCCTCCTCTCCATTAATGGTGTAACTCCCTCCGACTGGTATTATTAAAATATCTATATCGCCAATGGTCTCCAGTTGTTCGGGATTAAGCTCTTTTTGTCCCAAATCACCAAGATGACATAATCTTATGCCCTCAACTTCAATAGTATAAATAGTAATTTTCCCAAGATTTTTTTTCTCAAAAGAGCCATGTGAACCAGACAAGCCATGAATAAAAACATTTTTCACTTCATATTCTCCCGGAACATCTATTAAAAGGGGATTACCTTTAATTGCCTTAATATTATTATGGTCGGAATGATTATGGGAAACTAACAAAATATCCGCTGTTAAAGATGGTAATTTTAATCCAATGTTTTCAGAAAATGGGTCAATAACGATAACTTTTTCCTCTGTTTGATTTGAGGGAATCCGAATTTCAAAACAGGATTGACCATGCCATATAATATTCATAATGATGTTTTTCTTTTTTAATTTTTGATTATTGTGTTTATTGTATCACCTATTTTGACTTTCTTCAACTCTTTAAAAATTCAAAATTCAATATATCCAATTTTCTAATCACTCTTTTATCTCCTTGTTTGCTCATCTAAAACCTTGCTAAACAGAATATTTTGTGTTACCTTTATTGGTATGAAAACAACAATTAAACCAAAAAATGATTTACAGGAGTTCGCTGGTCCTCCTAAAAAAGGCCAAACAATAGAGGGAAAAATTATTGGAGCTAGCCATTTTGCCGTATATGTTGATTTGGGTGCAGTTGGCGTAGGTATTATTTTCGGCAAAGAATACTATTCTGCAAAAAGTGTTCTTAGACACATAAAACCTGGCGCAACCATAAAGGCAAAGGTTATAGATGTTGACAATGAAGATGGTTATTTAGAGTTATCTCTAAGAGAGGCCCAAGATGAAATAAGCTGGGAAAGATTAAAAGAAATAGAAAAAAATTCTGAAACTATAACCGTACAAGTATCTGGAGCTAATAAGGGAGGCCTTTTAGCAGAAATGGAAAACATTAAGGGGTTTCTTCCATTATCTCAACTCTCCATCAAACATTATCCAAGAGTAAAAAATGGAGATTCTGCGGAAATACTCAAAGTTCTCCAACAGTTAGTGGGAGAAGAGCTAAGTGTTAAAATTATTGATGCTGCTTCACAGGAAAACAAGTTAATCTTTTCAGAAAAAGCAGTTACTTCCAGAGAAATAAACCAATTCTTAGAAAATTATAAAATTGGAGATATCGTAGAGGGAAAAATTACAGGATTAGCTGATTTCGGAGCATTTATCAAATTCCCAATTATCGAAAACCTAAATTCTGATAAAGAATTATTGCAAGCCGAAGGGCTTATTCATATTTCCGAATTAGATTGGCAATTGATTGACGATGTTTCTGAAATAGTAAAAGTTGGAGATGTGGTAAAAGCAAAAATTACCGATGTATCAAAAGACGGCAAGGTCTCTCTCTCGCTTAAAGCGCTAAAAGAAGATCCGTGGAAAGGCGTAGAGAAAAAATACAAAAAAGGAGATGTTGTTGAGGGAAAAGTAGTTAAAATAAATAAACTCGGAGCCTTTGTGGAAATTGCTCCTAAAATTCGTGGTTTAGTTCATCTCTCGGAAATGGATTCTCAAAAAGAAGATAAAAATATTCTTGTAAAAGATAAAAAGTATAAACTTGAAATCATTGCACTTGATGAAGAAACTCACAAAATGGGCCTTCGTTTGCATTCTATATAACAAGAACAAAAATTAATTAACTTGTTTGTGTTATGAAAAAAGCAACCAAAAGTTTAACAAAAAACTTTCTATTTATTGTTCTAATTTTTGTATTCATTTCAGCAATTTTCGCTCTTTTCTCTCCGCTATCTCCATCCTTACCAGAAATTTCAATCAGCCAATTATCTCAAGAAATCAATCAAGACAAAGTAAAAAACATTGATGTTACTGGTAATAAAATTTTAGTTACCTATAAAGACGATAGCAAGGCACAAACCATAAAAGAATCAGAACTCGGACTTTCTCAAACTCTTAAAAATTACGGATTAAGTCAAGAAAAATTATCTCAATTAGATTTTAGTGTCAAAGAAGAAAAAATGGGTATTGGCCAGATAGGGTCTTTTCTCTTGCTTATCTTACCTCTTCTTTTCTTCGGTTGGTTTTTTTGGACCATGAGCAAACAGGCCAAAACAGGAGCTATGCAAGCACTCAATTTTTCAAAGACGAAAGCTCGTTTATTCGGAGCAGAAGGTCATCCAAAATCAAAAATTAACTTTAAAAATGTTGCTGGATTGAAAGAGGCGAAAGAAGAGTTAGAGGAGATCGTTGAATTTTTGAAAACTCCTAAAAAATTTCTTGATATGGGAGCTAAAATTCCAAGGGGCGTTTTACTCTTAGGTCCTCCGGGTTGTGGTAAAACATTATTGGCAAGGGCGGTCGCGGGCGAGAGTAATGTTCCCTTTTTCTCAATCGCTGGTTCAGAGTTTATAGAACTTTTTGTAGGAGTTGGAAGCGGAAGAGTTCGTTCCCTTTTCCAAGAAGCAAAAAAACATAAAAAATCAATCATTTTTATTGATGAGTTAGATGCTATTGGTAGAACAAGGGGAATGGGTATGGGTGGAGGACACGACGAAAGAGAACAAACGCTAAATCAAATCTTAGTTGAAATGGATGGATTTGAAAGAGATTCAAAAACCATAGTTATGGCCGCTACAAACAGGCCGGATGTTTTG
The DNA here is from genome assembly GCA_964563465.1 of uncultured Candidatus Saccharibacteria bacterium. Lineage (GTDB taxonomy): Bacteria > Patescibacteriota > Minisyncoccia > Minisyncoccales > PEYH01 > JAYENY01. The sequence goes on from CAZLVZ010000015.1 coordinate 9,282, forward strand.
GATCCAGCTCTTTTACGACCCGGTAGGTTTGATAGAAGAATAGTTGTAGATTTGCCAGGCATTGAAGACAGAGAAGCAATTTTAAAAATCCATTCTTCCGGAAAACCATTGGAAACAAAAAATAATTTAAGGGAAGTCGCGGAAAGAACCCCTGGTTTTTCTGGAGCCGATTTAGCTAACCTTATGAATGAAGCTGCAATATTGGCAGCCAGAAAAAATCAAAAGAAAATTTTCCAGAAAGAATTATTAGAATCTATAGAAAAAGTCCTTTTGGGGCCAGAAAGAAAAAGCTATGTCTTATCTAAGAAAGAAAAAGAAATTTCTGCTTATCACGAAGCGGGACATGCTTTGGTTGCCTCTTTTTGCGAGGATGGTGATCCTGTGAGAAAGGTTTCAATCGTTTCTAGAGGAATGGCTGCTGGATATATTTTGAAATCGCCGAAAGAAGAAAGAAGAATGAAAACCAAGTCGGAATTTGTATCTGAAATTGCAACTTTTTTAGGTGGTTACTATGCAGAAAAAATAAAGTTTGGAGAAGTGACTACTGGTGCTAGTAATGATTTGAGTCGTGCATCATGGATAGCTCGTAAATTAGTAAAAGAATTCGGTATGTCTGATAGTCTTGGACCTATTGTTTTCGGCGAAAAAAAAGAATTAAGCTTTTTGGGGCAAAATTTTGGCGAGGATAAAAATTATTCTGAAAAAATAGCTGAAAAAATAGACAAGGAGGTTGATAAAATTATAAAAGATGCTAAAAAGCAAGCAATTAAAATTCTAAAAACAAAAAAAGCTTTGTTAGAAAAAATTGCTAAAACTCTAATCAAAAACGAAACGATTGAAAGAGAAGAATTAGAAAAAATAATAGGGAAAATAAAAAAATAAAATAGTTATTGACTAGGGCGCGTAGCTCAATGGTGGAGCAAGGTCCTTATAAGGCCGAGGTTGTTGGTTCAAATCCAACCGTGCCCACATTCTCGGGCGGTTAGCTCAGCTGGCCAGAGCGCCTCATTTACACTGAGGAAGTCGCAGGTTCAAATCCTGCACCGCCCACAATGGATATAATATACCAAGACAAAAATCTTTTAGCTGTAGACAAACCATCAGGAATAAACTCGGACAAAGAATTAATGGAAAAGCTGGTAAAAGAATTTCCTCAACTTAAAGAGGTGGGAGAGAGCCCAAGATATGGATTGATTCATAGGTTAGACAAAGATACCTCCGGAATATTGCTCATAGCAAAAGACAATAAAAGCTTGTCTTTTTTTCAAAAACAGTTTAAACAGAGAGAGATAGAAAAAAAGTATATTGCCTTGGTGGCTGGCTCTATTAAAAGCAATGAGGGAATTATTAAAACACTGATTGGTAGAGATAAAAAAAGTATTAAACAAAGGGTTTATTTACCTTCAAGCCCAGAATCAAAAAGAACGGGGCCAAGGCCTGCTGAAACTTTATGGAAAGTTTTGAAGAGATATAAAAAATTTACACTCATTGAAGCTAGCCCAAAAACCGGAAGGAAGCATCAAGTAAGAGTTCATCTTGCATATATTGGGCATCCAGTAGTTGGCGACAAACTTTATTCTTTTAAAAATCAACTTTGCCCAAAAAATTTAAAAAGGCAATTTCTTCATGCGAATGAATTAAAAATTAAATTATTTAATGGGCAAAAGAAAAAATTTATTTCACAATTGCCAAAAGAATTAAAACAAATTCTCCGAACTATTCAAAAAGAATCGTCGGACAGAATAAATTAAAATTATGACAGACAAAATAAAAGAACAAGTTCAAGAATCAATCTTAAGCATCCGTCCAGGAGACACTGTTAAGGTTTATCAAATTATAAAAGAAATAGAAAAGCCAAGCAAAAAAGGGAAAAAAGAAGAACCTAAAAAAGAAAAAATACAAATTTTTGAAGGCACTGTCTTGTCAAGAAAACACGGCAAAGAACCTGGCGCAACAATTACAATTCGCAAAATCATAGATGGAATTGGGGTAGAAAAAATATTTCCTATTCATTCCCCTTTAATAAAAAATATTGAAATTATAAGACGAACAAAAGTTAGGCGAGCGAAGCTTTTTTATCTAAGAACAGCAAAAGGCAAAAGGGCTCGACTAAAAGCTGTTCCGTTTACTCCTACAAAATCAACAAAAATGAAAGAAACTCCTAAAATAGAAAAAATAGAGGAGCCAAAAGGAAATAAGCAGAACAATGAGGGGGAGTCAAAAAAATAAAAATTACCAGATAACATGGTGCTCTGATTTCGCCTATGCGGTTGGGTTATTAACCGCAGATGGCAATTTATCCAAGGACGGTCGCCATATTAACCTTACATCAAAAGACATTCAGCTCCTTAAAACTTTTAAAAAATGCATCAGATTAAATGGTGTAAAAATAAGCACCAAATCGGGTGGCTATTCGAAAAAAAGATATTCTTACATCCAATTTAGTAATGTTAAATTGTATAGATGGCTCTCAGAAATCGGCTTAACCCC
>CAZLVZ010000016.1:0-11728 GCA_964563465.1 uncultured Candidatus Saccharibacteria bacterium
GCTAAACAAAAAATACGGGGGCTCTTATTGAGGGCTCCCGATTCATTTTTTCAAAAAGTTTTCAGTCAATCGCTTGGCTGTTTTTTTGTCTTTTAACCAATAAATTCTTTTATCTCTCTTAAACCAAGTCATTTGTCTTTTAGCATAATTTTCAATAGCTTTTTGTAGTCGTTCAACCATCTCATTGTATTCCATTTTATTTTGAAGTTGATAGGCAATAAATTTATATTCTAAGCCAAATTCTTCAATTCGTTTCCAAGAAAGTCCCGATTTCTTCAATCTTTTTACTTCTTCAATTATTCCTTGCTTAAGCCATTTTTCTAAGCGTTCTTTAATTCTTTTTTGTAACTCCATTTTATCTCTCGTAATTCCGAGAATTAAAAGATCAAATTTTTCTTTCTTTTGAAGAATCGGAATGTGTTTTTTTGTTTTAACAATAATTTCAATTGCGCGAACTAATCTTCTTTTATTGTGTTTATCAATATTTTCCGCTCTTCTTGAGTCAAGATATTTGAGCATTTGGAACAATTGTTCGCTTGATTTTTTTTCAAGCAAATTTCTAAATTTCCAATCTGGTTTTACTTCCGGAATAATAATTCCATCAATTACAGATTGGATATAGAAACCAGTGCCACCACAAATAATCGGAATTTTTCTTTTTTTATAAATTTTCTTTATGGTATCGTTTGCTTTTTTTTGATATTGGGCAACGCTAAATCGTCTTTTTGGCGAAGAAACATCCAAGAGATAATGGGGGATTCCTTGCATCTCTGATTTTGTTATTTTTCCAGTGCCAATATCCATTCCTTTATATACTTGCCTTGAGTCAGCTGAAATTATCTCGCCATTAAACTTTTTGGCAAGCTCTACGGCTAATGCGCTTTTTCCCGACGCATTGGGCCCCAAAATAACGATTAATTTTTTATTGTATTTTTCCTTCCAATCCATACATTGTTGCTTTTATTACTTTTGCTTTTATAAATTCGCCAATTAAAGAATGAGAGTTAACATTGGCGGTGATTCTAATGCTTTGATAGTGGCGAGTTTTACCGATGTAAAAATCGTTTTTCTTTTTTAGAATCAAAACATCAACTATTTTATTAAGAAATTTTTTATTAAATTTAAGAGAGTTTTTTTCTACAATCTTAACTAACTCTCTTTCCCTTTGTTTTTTTTCAGCAGGGGACACATCATTTTCTAATTTAAACGCCGTAGTCTGATGACGGGGGGAGTAGCGGGAAATGTAAGCAAAAGCAACATTAATATCTTTTAATGTTTTTTTACTGTTTTGAAATTGTTTTTTGCTTTCACAGGGGAAACCCACTATTACATCCGTAGAGAGAGCAAGCTCTTTTTCTATGCCATCGCGATATTTTTTAAAAGCATTCCTTGATTTTTCTATTAATTCTTTGTATTTTTTTACCGTATATGGTCTATTCATTGCCTCGAGAATCTTATTATCGCCCGATTGAATCGGCAAATTAAAATACGGAGTGACTTTTTTGCATTTAGCAAATGTTTTAATCATCTCATCAGACAAATCCTTAGGATGTGAAGAGGTAAATCTAATCCAAAAATTTCCTGGGACATCATTAACATTTTTTAAAAGTTTAGCAAAGTTCGGTTTATATGAGTTTACGTTTTGACCCAAGAGCCAGATTTCCTTTATTCCGCGTTGAGCCAATGTTTTAACTTCACATAAAATATCTTTCGTTGGCCTAGATATTTCTCTACCGCGAACATAGGGTACGACACAATAAGCACAAAAATTGTTGCATCCATTCATTATTGGCACACAGGCAGAAATATTGGATTCATATTTAGGGATTATCTCAAGATAATGCTTGATTTTTGTCTTGTCATTTTTTTTAATCTTAAATCCGATTTTTTCTAAGAGAATTGGCAATTTTGGCAATTCCTCTATTTTAAAAATCCCGTCGCAGTATTTTTTAAAATTTATTTTATCTTTTTTTAAAATACATCCAGTTAAGAGAATTTTAGAATTTTCTTCGCCCTTGTTAAGAGTTGAAGTAGTAGTTGTAGAATAAAGATTTTTAATTTTACCACGGGCTCTGTCAATGGCAGATTGTCTTATTGAACAAAGATTAAGAATAATCAAATTTGCTTCATTTTGATTAAGAGATTTTTTAAATCCTATGCTTTCCAAAACCTTAGCAATTCGTTCACTATCGCTTACATTCATCTGGCAACCATAAGTTATAATATGATATTTCATATTTTTAGATTATCAGAAACTTTGGCTTTAAGCAAAAAAAACGGCAACTGAATTACCATTTTTTTAGATATTTGTGAAAAGTAAATTAATATTAGAGATTATTTATTTTAATTTTTAATTTCCAATAACTTGTATCCCGACTTTTCTTTTTCTGGCACGATCTAACTCAATAAACAAAATCCTTTGCCATGCCCCTAATTGAAGTTTGTTAAAAACGATATTTAAGGAAACGCTCGTTGGTAAATGAATTGCTTTGCAATGGGAATGACCATTAGCGCATTCATTTTCGCACATATTTACAGTTCTAACATTAAAGTCGTCGTGATAGTATTCATTTTTTTTCGGGGCTAATTTTTCTAAATGATTTTTTAAATCCTTTAAAAGTTCTGGTTCATTTTCATTAACAAAAATAGTTGCTGTCGTATGTAAACTTTGGACATTGACTAATCCATTTTTTATTTCTGATTGTTCAATAAAATTTTTAATTTTATCGGTAATGTCAACAATATCAAGGCCACATTTTGTCTCTATGGAGATAACATCATAGGATGTTTTCATATTCTTTTTTCTGTCTCTTCTTTAATCTTTTCAATAAAAGCTTTGATAGTTATTAATCCAACATCTCCTTTGCCCCTTACTCTTAATCCTGCCTTTTTGTTTTTTATTTCCTTATCTCCAACAACTAAAGTGTAGGGGATTCGTTCAAGTTCACTGTTTCTTATCTTTTTTGAGAGAGTTTCGTTTTCATCCCTTAATTCAATTCTAAAACCTGCTGTTTTGAGTTCACCCGCAATTTTTTTTGCATATTTTCTATGAGTTTCGCCTATAGGGACAACCCATACCTGAACAGGTGATAACCATAAAGGAAAAGCTCCTGCGTAATGCTCAATTAATACTCCAATAAATCGTTCAACCGAACCCAATAGGGCCCGATGAATCATTATTGGTTCTTTTTTCTTTCCCTTCTCGTCAATATAAGACATGTTGAATCGTTCTGGAAGATTAAAATCAACTTGGATAGTCGTGCATTGCCAAAGTCGTCCTAAACTATCTTTAATTTTGATATCAATTTTAGGTCCATAAAATACTCCGCCACCCTCATCAATTTCATAATCTAATTTTAAGGAAGAGAGTGTATGCTTTAAGGCACTTGTTGCTTTTTTCCATTTTTTTTCACTTCCTACATATTTGTTCGGCCGAGTAGAAAGAAAAATTTTGAATTTTTTGAAACCAAAATCTTTTAACATCTTGATGCCTAATTTTGTTGTTTTGAGCAATTCTTCCTGCATTTGTTCTGGAGCGCAGAATATATGGGCATCGTCTTGAGTAAAGCCCCTAACGCGCGTTAATCCATGAAGAACGCCTGATTTTTCATATCTGTAAACAGTGCCCAACTCAGCAAAACGAATTGGTAAGTCCTTATAACTCCTAATTTTAGAATTATAGATTTTTATATGAAAAGGGCAATTCATTGGCTTGAGCATATATTCCTCTTCGTCAACAGCGATAGGGGAATACATATTTTCTTTATAAAAATTCCAGTGGCCAGAGGTTTTCCAGAGATTAAGATTTGCAATATGGGGAGAAGCAACCCACTCGTAGCCCGCCTTATCTAATTCATCATAAAGATAACTTTCTGTAATATGCCTTAACTTCGCTCCTTTTGGGAGCCACAAAGGCAGTCCAACTCCGACTTCTTCGTCAAACATGAAAAGTTCTAATTTTTTACCCAAAAGACGATGATCTCTTTTTTCGGCTTCTTGAAGTTTTTGCAAATAATTTTGTAATTCTTTTTTGGAAAAAAATGCTGTTCCATAAATTCTGGTAAGCATCTTGTTTTTTTCATCTCCTCTCCAATAAGCTCCAGCAACCTTTGTCAATTTGAAGCCATCTATAGGAATTTCTTTTGTGGATTTTATGTGAGGCCCTTTACACAGGTCAATAAAATCACCAACTTGATAGATGCTAATTTTAGAACCCTTTTTTATGAGTTCATTTATAAGTTCTATTTTGTACGGCTGATTCTTAAAGATTTTCTTTGCTTCAATCTTAGTAATGATTTTTTTCTGGAAAGGTAAGTCTTTTTTAATAAGCTCTTTCATTTTTTTCTTTATTTTTTGCAAGTCCTTTTCCGAAATAGGGGAGGGTAAGTCAAAATCATAATAAAAACCATCCGCAATAGCTGGTCCAATCCCAAATTTAGTTTTTGGATAAAGTTCCTGTATTGCAGAAGCCAATATGTGAGCTAATGAATGTCGCAATGTTTCTAATTTCATATTCCCCATAATACAATTAATTTATTGGTAATTCAATATAAAAGGCAGAACCTTTGTTTACTCCCTTAGATTCAGCCCAGATTTTGCCATGATGTAATTCTGTAAATTTTCTTGCAATGAACAACCCAAGGCCAGCTCCACTTGCCCAAGAGGTTTTTCCAGCTGAACCCCGTTCAAACTTTTCAAAAATTTGTTTGCTTTGTTTTTTGTCCATCCCCAAACCTGTATCAGATATTTGAATCAATATCTTTTTTTTGTTCTTTGATTCAGTCGTCTTAATAGTAATCCCGCCTGTTTCGGTATATTTGATAGCATTATCAATAATATTCATTATAACCTGATTGATTTTTTGTTTATCTAAGGACATTAAAGGCAGAGATGCGGGCATTGATAATTTTAAATAGAGGCCTTTTTCTTTTGCTGTTAGCATAAATTCTTCAACAATCGGCGCAATTATCTCTTTAAGCCGTATTTTTTTGGTTTCTAATTTAATTTTACCGGACTCAATCCGGGAAACATTTAAAAGAGTATTAACTAATTGGTTTAATTGATTGCTGGCCTTAAAAACATTGGCTATTGGTTTTTTGACTTTTTTAGATACCTTGCCGTAACTTCCCTCAAGAATCATTGAAAGATATCCCTTGATTGCGGAAAGGGGAGTGCGTAATTGATGCGAAGCGATAGAAAGAAATTCCGACTTTGCCCTATCTAATATTTTTAATTTTTCATTTACTTCTTTAAGTTTTATCGTCATTTTTTCCATTTTCTCTCTCTGTCGTATTTCTCTCCAAACGCTTTTAATTAAAAGATATCCGAAAATGAGGAAAGCTATAAAAAGCGAACCCTTCCAAATATAGTCAAAAGTAGTGGGTGAATCGACAACATTAAATAAAAGTAAGCCAGCAATTAAGGTTACGAAAAGACTAGTTAAAACAACTTTTATTTCAAAAAGTCGATATTTTACCATGGCGTAAGAAAGGATAAAAGGGTAAAGAACAACTAGAAAATTTCCGTAAGGAAGCATTGGGAATTTATACCATAAAGGAAAATTAGTAGCCCCACCACCAAAACCAAAAATTATTGCTAAAAGAATATATTTGATTTGTTCATGAATATAACCGGTTGAGGTTTTGTAAATTTTTAGAAGTTCGTAGCAAGCATAACCAATTATCCCAAGATATCCAAAAACAAGATAGACGCTGTATAAAATTCCCGGTTCAGGCCACCATAGAAATGAGAGTTGTGGCCCAATATTTTTTATATATAAAGAGGTAAAGCTGAACGAAGCCAAAAGACATGCGAAAAGATATCCACCAATAACTATCGGTCTTCGTTTTTTTTGGAGATTATATAAAATTAAAATCCAATGTAAAAATGTTATTGGTATAAAAGTTGAGCCAATGCTTAAAATTCTGACCCAAAACAAAGCGGTTGCTTCATCTGTGCTTATTTGCCAGAATCCGTAGCTAAAAGCCCAAAAAGCAAGAGTAAGGCTCATTAATGCAAAGCTTTTATTAATAAGCTTTTTTGGATTTTTTAAAAAAACAAAAAGTCCAAAAATAATAGCTGAAATTCCATTAACAAAACCAGATAAAGCAAAAATATTCATGATAAAAAATCCCCGAGAGGTGTTTAAAACATTCTATTAGAACATTTTAACACTTTCTCGGGGTTCAAACAATATTTGGCTTGCAAACTCTATTGATGAGCACTTGATTGGCGAAGCTCTTTTGCCAAATTGAGTGGACAAATCCAATTTTTTTCAGAAGTTTTTCGATCTCAGAAAACGAAAGAAAGCTATAGATGCCTTCCTTGCCTTTTCTTTGGATTTCCAGAGCGTGTTTTAGTATTCGTGTTCCCTGGAGTATTCTAGTGATATCCCTATTAATGATATACGGGATTGGATTAATCATACTCGGGATAGAGGCAACAAAGACCCATTGGAAATGGACATTTTCCTTGGGCATAGACCAAACCATATGGCCACCTGGTTTTAAGACCCTGTGCATCTCTTGTAGCACTGCCACAAAGGCATCTATCCCTGTTTTTCCCTTGAAATCAATAACATAGGGAAGGACTAAATTAGCGATAACGCCATGAAAATGGTTGTCGGGGAAAGGAAGTTCTTCTCCTATATCGGCATAAACTAATTCTAGAGGCATTCCATTATTCGAACGAGCTAAAGTTTCTCGAGCAGACGACAACACTATGTCTACCCCTACGATTTTTTGGACAGTGCCTTGAGACTTCTTCCAAATTAATTCACTCATTTTTGCCGGTCCACAACCAATATCCAACCAGATGTCTTGAGGGTTTGGCTCGATAAGTTTCTCAAGCACTTTGGTAAGACGGAAATAAGGTCCTGCTTTCTCAAGATTACGATAAATCAACGAATATTCTTTCCAGAATCTTAATTCTTTTTCCCAAGCCAAGAGTCGCATTTTAGTTTGATCGTCAACTTGATTCTTGCTTAGAAAATCAGCTATGTCTTTTGCCCCTAATTCACATTTTTCCGTTGTGGAATTGATAAGCTGATAAAGTCCCTGCGAGTGTTCGGGCATCTTATCTGTGGACATTTTTCACCTCCTTTTTGATTTTTTTTAGTTGGAAATGTTCTATTATCTTCTATAAACAAATCCTATCAGCTTTTATAAATTAGTCAATTTTTAAATATTTATTCCTCCACTAACTCTTCTATTGTTTCGGCGATAAGTTTGGTAACGCCATCCTTGCAATCTACGCGCCCAGAGAGTAAAACTATTTTATCTTTTTGCATAATAGAAGAGCATTGTTCCGCAGTATTAGGGAAAACTATTACCTCTATTTTACCACTTATATCTTCAATTTTTATAAAAAACATTTCGCGATTAGTTTTCGTAATGATTTTTTTAACATCAGAAATTAGTCCGCAAATACTTATTTTATTGCCGGGCATTATTTTTTTGAAAAAATGTCCTGGCATCGTGGCGATAGAAAATCCAGCTTGCTCTTCTTCTCTATTAAGGTCTTGCAGGATTTTTGAAATCGGAACCGTCTTTCCCCCAAGCGATTTTTTGAATTTTTCTAATGGGTGTCCTGAAATAAAAAGACCAAGAAGTTCTTTTTCCCAATTTAATTTATCAGCAGTCGTTGCTAAGGGAAAAGATTCAAGCTTAATATTGGGAGCAATTGAAGAGCTTTCAAAAAGTCCCTTTTGTCCATTTTTTTTGTTATTTTGAATTTCTCTTGAAAAAACTAACAGTCGTTCTAAATTGCCTAAAAGCACGCCTCGTTCTTCTAGTTTGTCAAAAGCACCCGTTTTAATCAATGCATCCATTGATTTTTTATTCAAATCTTTACACTGGACTCTATTGATAAAGTCAGAAATTGATTGGAATTTGCCATTAAGTTTTCTTTCACCAATAATAGTTTCTACAATATTGTGTCCAACATTTTTAATTGCCCAAAGCCCGAATCTAATTTCATTTTTGTTAATAACGGTAAAATTAGGGAAACTTTCGTTAATATCTGGAGGCAAAACCTTGATTCCCATTCTTTTACATTCTTCTATTAATAGGGCAGTCCTTTCAACATCTTGTTTTTCAGAAGCAAATACGGCAGCCATAAACTCTACTGGGAAGTTCGCTTTAAGGTAAGCGGTCTGATATGCGATAATTCCGTAGCCAACACTATGACTTTTATTGAAGCCATATTGGGCGAAAGGTGTAAACCAACTCCAGATTTTTTCAGCAATTTGTTTTTGAATTCCTTGCTTAGTGGCGCCGGAAATAAATTTTTCCTTTTGTGTGATTAAAAGGGATTTTATTTTTTTGCCCACTGCTTTTCGCAAAACATCTGCTTCGCTTAACGAGAAGCCAGCAATTGCTTGCGCAATTTGCATCAGCTGTTCTTGATAAACTGGAATCCCATAAGTTGATTCTAATATAGGTTTAAGCTTTGGATGTATGTATGTTATGTTCTTCTTTTTTTTCTTTCGCGCAATATATTCTGGAATAAACTGCATTGGTCCTGGACGATAAAGGGCTAACATAGCGACAATATCTTTGAAATTAGATGGCTGAAGTTGACGAAGCCATTTTCTCATCCCACTTGACTCTAATTGGAAAACAGCTATCGTTTCGCTTCTCTGCAAAAGCTTATATGTTTTTTTATCATTTTCAGGAATTTTATTAATATCAATTTTTTTCTTATGCAGTTTTTCTATTAACTTAATAGCTGTTTCAATAGTAGTTAAGTTTTTTAATCCCAAGAGGTCCATTTTTAATAGTCCCAAATCTTCGATAGAATGCATTTCATATTGCGAGACAATCCCGGTTTCGCTTTGAGTAGGATGTTGTAAGGGGACCAATTCGTCAAGTGGCTTGGCTGAAATAACAACCCCGCAAGCATGCGTTGATGCATGTCTTGCAACACCTTCTAATTTTTTAGATAAATCAATTAATCGTTTGATTTTTTCGTCACTTTCATACATTTCACGAAATTCTGCAACTCGTTTTAATGTTTGTCCTAAAGAAAAGCCGAGAGGAACCATTTTAGCAATTTTATCACATAAAGAATAAGGATATTGTAAAACTCTGCCAACATCCCTAATTGCGGCTCTTGCCGCCATAGTTCCGAAAGTAATAATTTGGGCAACATTGTTTTGTCCGTATTTTTTACTAATATATTCTATGACTTCTTCTCTCCTTACATCAGCAAAGTCCAAATCAATATCTGGCATAGAAATTCGTTCAGGGTTCAAGAATCGTTCAAATAGAAGATCATGTTTAAGCGGTTCAATATTAGTTATACCCGCGAGATATGCGATTAAAGAACCACCGGCGGAGCCCCTGCCAGGTCCGACGACTATTTCATTTTTTTTCGCCCAATTGACGAAGTCCGCAACGATTAAGAAATATGAAGCAAATCCTGTTTTTTCAATTATTCCCAACTCAAATTCCATTCTTTCTTCAGCTTTTTTTATGTCTTCAAATTCTTTCTTTCTTTCTTCAAGAGTTTTTTTACAAAGAATTGTAAGTCGTTGTTGGGGAGTCTCTTTATTGGGTAATGTAAAATAGGGGAGTTTAATTTTACCTAATTCAAATTCAAAGTTACACATTTCAACAATTTTTTGGGTATTCTCAAGGGCTTCGGGTACATGCTTAAATTGTTCAAACATTTTTTCCGGTGTGGTCATAGAGAAATCATCCTGCCTCATTGTTAAACGACTTTGGTCATCAGCTTTTGAATTTGTGTTGATAAGCATGAGAATATCTTGTGCTTCAGCATCCTCTGGTCTTAAATAGTGGCAATCATTGGTCGCAACTAACGGAATATCAAGCTTTTTGGAAAGTGCGATAAAGGCATCGTTGACTTTTACTTGCGCCGGAATGTTTTTATGATGTTGAATCTCTAAATAAAAATTACCCTTACCGAAAACCTCTTGGTACTTTAGAGCTGTTTTTTCTGCTTCTTCTATTCTATTGGCAATAACCAATCTCGGTATTTTGCCCTGTATGCAAGCGGTAAGACAAATAAGTCCTTCGCTGTGTTTGAATAAAAGTTCTTCGTCTATTCTTGGCTTATAATAGAAGCCCTCCAAATGTGCCTTGGTGACTAATTGAACTAAATTTTTGTAACCAACTTCGTTTTTTGCTAAGAGAATTAGATGATATCTTTTATTATCAATGTTTGGTCTTTTCTGAGTCATTTTATCTAAGGCAACATAAACCTCGCAACCAATTATAGGTTTAACTCCTGCAGCTTTTGCTTTTTTATAAAATTCTACTGCACCATAAAGAACTCCATGGTCGGTAATAGCTACACTTTCCATTCCGTTTTCCTTTACAAAACTTAAAAGCTCCTCGATCTTTGGGAGTCCATCGAGGAGAGAATATTGAGTATGAACATGTAAATGGGTGAATTTTAAAGCCATGACATTATGTCATATGAGCTATTAAATTTTCGCATTCCATTCCTTGAGCTTCAACCTCACCTTCAATGATTGTGCCAGTCAAGAGGACCACTCCTTGAAATTGAGAATCCCTAAGAATTAAATCTTCTGCTATAGTGCTTTCCTCAAAATTTCCTAATCCTTGAGCAGAAAGTCCTTCCAAATTAACAGAGCCCATTATTTTTGCTTCTTTTAAATAAACATCTCCCCTGATAGTGCCAGTTTTAGTTTTAATGTCTTTTATTATTGCCTTGCGAATATTTATATCTTCTTTTACAAAAATCTTATTCAATCCGAGAAAACCCTTTATGGTTGTTTCCTCCATATCAATTCCTTTATAGAAATTAGTGGCAACAAAATTAACTACTTCTCTAATTTTACTTTTTTTAGCAACAAAATCTCCCTTGATTTTACTTTCGGAGATATAGAGGGTTGTATAGATTAAGGCATTTTCTAAATTTATGCCTCCGTTTATTTTACAATTATCAAAATAGACAGCGCCCTGAATACTTGAATTACGAAAATCAAGATAAGAGTTTATTTCTCTATTGGAAAAAGAAAATTCAGGCAGGAGTTTGTTTGCAAAATCAGCTGTGCGTTTTTCGCGCTCCGCTGATTTTAACTCTTGCCTTATGTCTTGTATGGTAAATCTTTGAAGAGGTTGTTCCATATTATTCTATTATACAAGATTTTAGAATTAAATAAATAGTGGAGAATTTCAAAGCGTCAATAATGCTTTTTTGAAAGACGAAAGACCCGTTCTCATAGAGGTCGGGTCTTGAAATATCTGGAAGAGTATTTTTATTCTACAGGAATTTCTTGTCCCTCTTCCATCTCAATAATTTCTTCAACTTGGATAGTGTCGGCAGTGAATTCTGATTTTCCCTTAAAATCATTTTCAGAAAAAGCGTAAATTGCATCTCCTTGTTTAATTTCATAAATTTTTATATCTATCTTTTCAAAAGGTTCTGGAGGCATAAGTTCTCCTGGTATTTCGTCTCCATATTCTCTCATCTTTTTTTCAAAATCTTTTTGTTCTTGTTCAAAAACATCAAATGACTTTTCTTCAAGTTTAAAAATTTCTGTTTCTTCATTAATATTTATTGTCATTGTTTCTGGGAGGAATTCTCCTAACGGATCATCAAAACGATTTTCTAAAATAACTACTAATTGATTGTCTTTAATTTCTTTTACTTTGCCATAAACATTAGCAATACTCTCTGGCGTTGGAGGCAGAAATCCTTTTTCTCTTAGTTCATTGATAAACGACTTTTTAACTTCAAT
>CAZLVZ010000017.1:0-11411 GCA_964563465.1 uncultured Candidatus Saccharibacteria bacterium
CCTAAAATGTCTGGGCATTTTTTATTTGGCAAATGGAAGAAAGAAGGAGATAGCTGGAAACCAAAAAAGAAAAGTGCCTTAGAAGATCCAATGAATAGATTTATTCATTTGATATTTTTTATGGATAATAGCAATATGCTTGCCTTTTCTGATTTAAGAAAATTTGCCCGAATAGAGCTATGGGATACAAGCCAATTAAAAAACAGCGAAATGCTAAACAGAATAGGGAAAGACGCATTAGAGATAAGCCTTAAAGATTTTACTTCTGTTATTGGGAAATACAAAAAATGGAAAATTAAGCCATTATTAATGAATCAAAAAGAAATTGCCGGCATTGGCAACATCTATTCTGATGAAATCCTTTTTCGAGCAAAAATCAATCCTTTTCGAGAAGCAGGAAGCTTGAAAAAAGAAGAAATTAAGAAACTTCATCAAAGCATTAAAGTTATTCTTAAAAAAGCCATTAAAGTCTCTGGCTCAAGTATTTCTGACTTTAGACGCATAGATGGAGATAAGGGTAGTTTTCAAGAATTAATTAAAGTATATGGTCATCAAGGCAAAAAATGTTCTAAATGTGGAGGAATAATTGAAAGAAAAAAATTAGCTGGTCGTTCCGCTCATTTTTGTCCAAAATGCCAGAAATAGTTTGTTCCAGAAATGTTTGTTTTAAAAGTCGGGCTCTTAAAAGATTTGACACATATATAGACATTGAGATACAATTCTATTAGTTATAAAAAAGTATAATTTTTAGAAATGACTTATTTTGAATTAAAGAAAAAATTAATAGATTATCCAATCTTTAAGATAGAAGATGTTTTTAAATGGTTTCCTAAAGAAAATAAAAGAACTTTAATTTTTCAATTAAGTATTTGGACAAAAAAGGGGCACATAGAAAGACTAAGAAGAGGGGTTTATAAATTTAGCGATTATCAGATAAAAGACATTTCTGTTTTGTCTAGTTTTTTTCTTCCGTCTTACATTTCCTGCGAAACAGCCCTAAATTATTATGGAATTATTCCAGATATTCCCTTTGCTACCACTTCTGTCGTAACTACAAAAACTATTACCATCAAAACAAAAAATTATGGTTTATTTATCTATCATCATATCAAGCCAGAACTTTTTTTTGATTATCTAAAAATAGATTCAGATTTTTTGTATTCTTATAAAATAGCAACGCCAGAAAAGGCATTATTTGATTTTTTATACCTGCAAAGTTTTAAGAAAAATTTTGACCCGGAAAATTGTTTTAAGGAAATGCGACTTGATATTGGAAAGAGTTTTAAAATGAATAATTTGAAAAAATGGCAAAAATTGGTTTCTTTAAAGAATAAAAAATTTCATCTTTCTATAGATAATTTATTAAAAAAATATAAAAAATGATTAATAAATTTTTATGGCAGACAATTTTAGGAGAAGCTAAGGGTCTAAAGATTCCCGAAACAAAAAAAAGGGCATTGATTAGAGAATATCTGCAATGCAAGACGATTTCTTATTTTTATAATCAGCCAAAATCAGAAAAACTTTCTTTTATTGGCGGAACAAGTCTAAGAATTTTAAGAAATATAGATAGATTTTCTGAAGATTTAGATTTTGATAATTTGGGATTGTCTTACGAGGAAATAAAATTATTGTTTGAAAAGGTATTCTCTGATTTTAGAAAAGAGAATTTTGAAATAGAATTTAGCTTTAAGAAGACAAATAATTCTGGAATCGGTAGCCTTAAATTTCCTAAATTACTTTTTGATTTAGATATTACCAATAACAAAAACGAAAAATTAAATGTCAAAATTAATTATACTACCCCCAAAGTTGAGCCAGAGACAGAGGTTGTTATTCTAAAAAGATTTGGTTTTCTTCAGCCCATTGTCACTAATACAAAGAGCTATCTTCTGTCTCAAAAAATTCGAGCCGCTCTTACAAGGAAAGATCCTCAACCAAGAGATTTTTACGATATTATTTGGCTTTTATCTTATAGAATTAGTCCACATCCAAAGCTTTTTCCCGAAATGAAAGTTAAAACGGAAAAAGAATTATTTGAGAAGTTAAATAATGTTTATGCAAATAAGATAAAACCAAATGTTAAAAATTTTAAGGAAAAATTAAGGCCATTTCTTTTGGACGAAAAAAAGACTAATTATTTAGATATTTTTGGGCAAACGATTAAACCTTTAATTATTAATTAAACAATGGAACCGGCTGGTCGTTCTGCTCGTTTTTTTCTCCAAATGCCAGAAATAGTTTGCCTTGAGTGTCAGACTCCGACAATTCATTTGACATTGGATAAAGAAATGGCAGATGATTAAAGCTTCGTTTTCCCCTTTTTACGCATCAGCGCGGAAAAAGGTTTTTTATTACATAAGGTTTATTAAAATAAATCTTTGGCAATTTTTATTTGTGGATAAATAATATTGACAAACACTTTTGTTTCGAATAGTATAGAAATGAAGCAATAAAATCGTTTTTTTATCGAAACGAGATACGATTATGAATAAAAAAGAAATTATTTGGCGAGAAATTTTATTTCAAGCCATTGAAAATAAAAAAATTGAATTTACTCAAAAACAGTTGGCTCAAAAGTATGGTTTTTCTTTGAGTACGGTTTTTAATGCCTTAAAAGTTCCTCGTGATTCTGGCTGTGTAAAAACATCGGGCAGGGGATTTAAAATCTTAGATATTGAAAAATGGCTATACCTTTGGGCCACTTTTAGAAATATTAAAAAGGATATCATTTATCAAACCCACACAGAGAAAAGCATTAAACAAATAGAAGGAGAGATGCCTCCCAATACAATTTTTAGCACTTTTTCTGCTTATCTTAAAAAATATAAAGACGCACCTGCTGATTATGACAAAGTTTATGTTTATTCAGAGAAAGAGAATTTTAAAAAAATAGAATCTCGTTTTCCGGCCACCAAAGGATATGTTAATCTTATAGTAATTTCATCTGATCCTTGGCTTAAGAAGTTTGGTAAAATAACCCCTGATTGCCAAACATTCGTAGATTTATGGAATTTACCCGAATGGTATGCTAAAGATTTTTTGAATGCGCTTAAAGAGAAACTTTTTTAATCTAAATTTATGGCAGAGTTTTATCACAACTTGATTACCGATGTAAGCTTTAAGCTTCTCCAAGACATAAAGAGGAAATTTGATTTTGTTCTCATCGGCGGTTGGGCAGTTTTTTTATATACAAAGGCCTTAAAATCAAAGGATATTGATATTATTGTTGATTACGATCAATTAGATAAAATTAGAAAGGAATTTGATGTTTTTAAGAACGAACGACTCAAAAAATATGAAGCCAAGACAGGAGAAACAGATATTGATATTTATTTGCCCCATTTTTCTAATATAGGAATTCCTGTTGAAGAAATAGTAAAATATACACAAACAATTGAGGGCTTTGTTTTGCCTATTCCAGAAATTCTTCTTATTTTAAAAATTTATTGTTTTTCTTCAAGAAAAGGTAGCGTTAAAGGAAACAAAGATTTAATTGATATTTTTTCTATATTATCTAAAGAGATAATTGACTGGAGAAAATACCAAGAAATTATCGCTAAATATAATTTTAAAGACATAAACAAAAATCTAAAGGATTTAGTTTCTTCTCAAGGTTCTATCCCAGAACTTAATCTTTTAAACCACAAAATCGCTAAACTCAAAAATACAGTTTTAAAAGAGCTGAACTCCCAAATGGAACACTAATCCATATATTTGTACAAATTTATGGAGTTGCAATCCATATATTAGAACGTCTATCGGAGTCAGCTCCGAAAAATACTTTAACAAATAATAAAAAAGTCTGATTTAAAGCAAAAAAATACGAAGATTGAGTTGACGTCTATTGTTCTTTATGCTAATTTAGCATAAAACTTAGTGGTTCGTTGGCAATTAAATAGCGATTGGATTTCAAAAATAAAAAGAACGAAAAGGAGGAAAAGAGATGAAAAAGATGAGTTTGGTAGCTTTGCTACTTGCGTTTTTGGTGGCCATGGTTTGCTTCCTGATAATGGTTCAATCAGCTATCGCCAGCAATATGGTCATATAAACAAGGGGCCTTTAGGTGAGCAATCCAGTATTATCGGGCTGCTCTCTTTTTTTTAAAATATAGAAAAGCTTAACATAGCACAACGCTTGACAATTTTAGGAAATAAGATACCTTATTAACAGGTTAATTTGTTTCAAAGGAGGAACAATGACTGAAGTTTTTCTCTTGCTTTCGTTTGTTGGTTTGTTAGTTGTAGGAGGAATTTTTGTAAAAGATGACATTGGATAAAGAAATGGCAGATGATTAAATCTTCGTTTCCCCCTTTCTGCGCATTAGCGTGAAAAGGGGATTTTTATTACATAAGGTTTATTAAAATAAATCTTTGGCAATTTTTGCCTGTGGATAAATAATATTGACGAAAAAAGAATAAAGAGTATTCTAAATATATGGAATGCTAATCCATATATTCGTACAAATTTATGGAGTTGTAATCCATATATTAAGATTCTTAATTAAAGCGAAGCCGAGGACAAGGTTCTATGATTAAAAGATACTATAATTTAAAAAAGATTATAAAACCGAGTAAGGTTTTAGTTATTTATGGTCCGCGCAGAGTTGGAAAGACCACCTTGCTTAATAGTTTTTTGTCAGAAACTAAATTAAAGTATAAATTAGATTCTGGTGACAATATTAAAATTCAACAGATTTTGAGTTCTCAAAATTTTTCTCAAATTGAAGAGTATGCTGCAGGATATGACTTAATAGCCATTGACGAAGCTCAGCAGATTTCCAACATTGGTATGGCTTTAAAAATTCTTGTCGATCAATTACCTAAGTTAAGAATTGTTGCCACTGGTTCTTCTTCTTTTGACTTATCTCAAAAGATAGGAGAACCTCTTACGGGCAGAAAGAAAACATTAATTTTATTTCCATTTTCTCAAGTAGAACTTTTGGATATATATAATAAATCTGAGTTGAAAGAAAAACTCGAAGATTTCTTGATTTTTGGTTCCTATCCCGAAATCATTACCGCCAAAACCCGTAAAGAGAAAATGGATTTATTAAACGAATTATTTAACTCATATTTGTTAAAAGATGTTTTTAGCTTAGAACGGATTAGGGGTTCAAAACAATTAATTGATTTATTAAAGTTAATTGCTTTTCAATTAGGCAACGAAGTTTCTCTTAATGAATTAGCTAAACAGGTGCGTTTAGACGTAAAAACGGTAGCAAGATATTTAGACATTTTAGAAAAAGCTTTTGTGCTAAAACGAATAGGAGGTTTTAGTCGTAATTTAAGAAAAGAAGTTTCTAGTAAAGCAAAGTATTATTTTTACGATAATGGAGTGCGTAATGCTATTATTTCCCAATTCAATTCCTTAAGAGATAGGAATGACATAGGTCCTTTATTTGAAAATTTTATTGTTATGGAAAGAATGAAGGATAATGCTTATCAGAGAAGGTTTGGTTCAAGCTATTTTTGGCGGACTTATGATGGACAGGAAATAGATTTAGTTGAGGAAAGAGATGGCAAATTGTATGGTTTTGAAATAAAATGGTCAGCTAAAGCTAAAACCAAAATACCCAAAGATTGGCTTAAGAAGGGAGAGAAGGCCGAGTATAAGGTTATCAATAATCAAAATTATTTAGATTTTATTGGGGTCAAATAAAACTTGCTGAAATCAATTTTCAGTAAGTTTTTTGTTATTTTGTTTCGAATAATATAGAAAAGTTTAACACGGCACAACGCTTGACAATCTCAGTGGGCATAGTATCTTATTAACAGGTTGATTTGTTTCAAAGGAGGAACAATGACTGAAGTTTTTCTCTTGCTTTCGTTTGTTGGTTTGTTAGTTGTAGGAGGAATTTTTGTAGAAGATGACATTGGATAAAGAAATAGCAGATGATTAAAGTTTCATTAGTTCGTTGACAAAAAATATAGCAAGGAGGAGGTTTTATAGAAACAGAAACAATGGCTGTTTTAGTCTAAAGTCGCTTATTCAAGCAATTTTAGTAAAGAAAACTTGTTCCAAAGGAGGAACAATGAAAAAAGCGTTTGTTTTAGCGTTTATCTTGATGTTTAGTTTGAGCGTTCTCGCATTTGCGACGAGTCTCAATTTTCTCGGGAGCTTTGAGCCCCCAAAGGAGGGCTGGACATTTGATGGAACTGATGTCGGAGGAATCTCTGGACTTACTCTTGCTCCTGATGGCAGTTTCTACGGTGTTTGCGACGACAAGGGAGAAAGCGTTGATCCGCCAGGGGTTCTGTATCACTTGGACATCGATTTCGGCCTAAACGGAATTGAGGGTGTAAGCGTCCTTGACATAGTTCAACTTAAAACGCCAGACGGAAGCTTGTATTCGGCAGGGAGTATTGACGCCGAAGATTTGCTTTGGACTCCTAAGGGGTTTATCGTTTCCTCAGAGAGAGATCTGGGAAATAATCCATGGGTGCGAACATTTACACTGGATGGTAAGTTCGTTAGCGAAATCCCAATTCCTGATAAGTTTATACCTCTTTTTAATGCCAAGGAGGAGCAAGTACGAGGAGTTAGAGAAAATCTCTCATTTGAGGCAAGTGCGATTACATCCGACTATACCACTCTGTTTGTAATGAACGAACAGGCACTGGTCCAAGATGGCGGAGTATCAACTCCAGAATCAGGGACTCCAGTGCGATTACTCAAGTACGACTTGAGCAGTGATTTGCCTGTGCTCATCGGTGAATTTGTTTATATCACCGAGCCAATGTTTGGAACTCCACCAGAAGGGAAGTTCGGAGACAATGGAGTGCCAGGTATGGTCTATGTTGGACACATCATACCGGAATTTGACCTCATTGTTATGGAGCGATCCTATGTTCCAGGCCAAGGGAATCAGATTGGTCTCTTCGGAGTCAAATTCGATACGGGTGCAAAGGTTCAGTTGTTGATTATCTCTGATAATCTGGATCTAACGGATATTTCATTTGATCCGGATAATATGGAGGCGATTGCTCTTGGACCTCAACTTTCCAACGGAAACTATTCATTGATCATTGCTTCGGATAACAACTTCAACCCGAAGTATCAGCGAAATGTTTTCGCCGCATTTGAGATAGTACCGGAAGAGTAAACTCTTCTTCAACTTCGTTTTCCCCTTTCTACGCGTCAGCGCGGAAAGGGGATTTTATTATAAACAAAGCCACTAAATTATTATATTATTCTTGAAAAATGTATTTTAAGCACTATGTTTAAAAATAATAGTAGTTTTTTAATATAGTTTAGTCGGATTATTCCATTATTCAGTAACGGGAAGCCACAATTTTCGGAAGTCGGACTTCCGCAGATTGTTAGTAATAAAAACTATTTAGATTTTATTAGCGTGAAATAAAGATATTGAATATTGACAATTAGCAGATAAAGATGTTAAATTATAAAAGAAATTAGAGGATTTGTCGCTCTTTAACAAGGGGTTAGCGTTCAGCTATCACGGCAACAAATACAGAAGGCGGAACGAAACACTTGGATGATACAAAATCATCCAAGGAAATCGATCAAAAATAGCCAAAGGAGGCTATAATGTCTAAAAAGTATTTTGTAGTGTTGTTAGGAATTTTCCTAATAATTAGTGTTGTTGCGTTAGCGAATAATGATTATCGGACCCAAGCTACCACTATTAGTCGTGGTAGCGTTAAGAACGGAAGCGTTAACGGAGTGTTCGACAAGGTTGATTGGTGGAAAGTTTATCTACCAGCTGGAATGGCGGTCGTGTTTCTTGAGTCATCAGAAACAGAGAACCATAAGATAGATATTAGCTTCTATACCAGCAAGCTAAGCAGAATCGGACAGGATGATGAATTCGAGAAATTCAAGCCGGTGTTTGCTGGCTCTGTTATTGGAGGAACCTACTATATCAAGGTTTCTCGAAGCTATAACAGTAGCCAATCTATCCATTATCAAATAGGCGTTGCCTGGGTAGGTAAAAGCCAAAGCCACTACCTTGGTTGGACCGGAGATGTTGATTGGTTTATGAGCCATATAATTCGGGCGGATACTAAAACTTGGCTGTTTACGCTTGATACTAAAGCCAATTTTAATCCCAACATCTATATCTATCGTAACGGACATCTTTTGGGGGGAAGTCAACGAGATATCGCAATCGATCGTGTTAGGTGGGACATCTCGTCTTCTTTATACTTTGACATCAAGATTAAGTCTGATTATGGTAGCGGTTCATACTGGCTTTTGTGGGCCAAAGAGTAACGATCATCACCATGGGGCAAGCTTTAAGTTTGCCCTATTTATTTTAAATCAGTTATCCCCCTCTCCGCCCTCGCTCTCTCTTAGTAGGGGAGGACGGGGGCGATCAAATATAGGGAAGTGGACAAGTTGTGGACAACATCTGGACAAATTGTTGTCCGAGTTGTTGACAATCCTTGTCTTTTATTATATCCTATAAGAAAATAGCACAGTAACTTAACTACGCTTTTTGAATACAAATTTAACAAGAGAATATCTCCGGGTGTCTGAACAGAATTTTTCCTCCCTCTCTCAGACATCCAGAAATATTCTCTTTTTTTTATTATATTACTATTTTACATTAATAGCATTAAAGGGCTGTGGAAAACTTTTGCTTGACTTTTTTCCATTCCCTTTTTATCCCTTCTTGAATTATCCACATTAAAGCTATTGACAAAATATTTTAATTTGCTTCTATTATTATAGAAGCGTGTTCTATGTCTATGCCCCCGCTTCTTTTTTTATTTAACCTAACATACTCTTCGAATTCTAAATTAACCAAGTGTTCCATGTTGTTTCCCTATCTTTCTCGGCAATCACATGGCTAACAAGACGCAGGGGGATGCGCTTGTATTGCTCCGTAAAAGCATTATATTTATTTCGAACAAAGCCCGAACTTCGATATTTTACCTCAAACGCGGCTTCTTCTTTCACTAAAAAATCGATTTCGTCTCCGGTGACTGTTCTCCAATATTTAATATCATCAAGATTCAATTTGTCTACAAGCTGTTTAAATACAAAATTCTCTAATATTTGCCCTGGGTCTTGACGAATCGCCATGGAGTTAAAATTGTTAATAAAATAATTACGCAGACCAATATCATAAAAATATCCTTTGGGCATCTTAGCAATCTCTTTTCTTCTGTTGCGACTAAATGGCCTTATAAGCGCAAAGTGAAAGGATTTTTGCATGATATAGAGATAATGGTTTATAGTGGGTCGAGATAAATTTAATGTGTTGGCAAGCTCGTTCGCATTAATTTGTCCTCCAATTTGTGTGCTTAAAATTTTTAAAAGATCGTAATATTTCTCACCTTCTTTAATGTCAGCTTCAAGAATGTCTTTTTTAATATACGCATTAGCGATCTCTTCCAGTAAGGATATTTTTTCCTTTTTGTCTTTTGCTAAAACTACTCTTGGATAACCACCGTAAATCATTAATTCTTCCAATAATACTTCCATATCCTTTTTGAACACCAAGGGAAATTTTTCTAAAAATGAAAAGTTTTTTAATGAAAAACTTTTTGGCAGATACTCTAAAATATCAGAACGCTTCTTGAAAATTAAAAAATCTCTTAAACTTAATGGATAGATACGAAAAATCTTTTTACGGCCAGCAAGCGAATCCTTGAATTTTTTATCTATATAAAAGGCTGATGAACCCGAAACAATAAGTTGAATATTGTTTACATATTCATCATAAATGTATTTGAGAAAATTCGTTGGATTGCGCAAATATTGGACTTCATCAACAAATACGCACTGGCGTTTTTTAGAATTTTTATCCAGTGGAAAAATTTTGAATAAATTTTCCGGAGAATCATTAAGGAGCTTTACGAATTCTAAATTCTCAAGATTTAGAAAAAAGCAGGGTCTGTTTTTGCGAATTTCAAGCTCTGTCTGTTTAAGTAAAGTGGTTTTGCCGGTTTGCCTATCTCCAGTAAGCAGAATAATTTCCTTTTTATTAGATTGTGCTAAAATGTCTGATAGAACTTCACGATTATAGAGCATAATAGTAAATTAATTATATTTACACTTTCATTTTATCGGATTTTTTGTAGTTTGTAAATACATTTTATCCACAGCTAAAAAAGTGTACATATAGATATAAAGAAACTAAAGCAGAAAGATTATTAAAAAGGATTGGTCTGGCAAAGTGCGGGCGTTGGAAAATAATATGGAAACGAGTTTTTATTTTTTGAGTTTCTGAAGTCCGGAAGATAAATGTCTGGATTCAATATCCTACTAAAAGTGATTTGACCTGCTTTGTTGACAATATTATCTTGGCAAAAAATGCCTTGATTTATCAGCCCCGCTTGTCTAGATAAGTGGGGTTTTATCTATTTGATAATTTTTGTCCTAAACTGTAGAAAACTTTTATAGAGAAATTTGATAGACAAACTTAGATAGGGAAGTGGACAAGTTGTGGACAACATCTGGACAAATTGTTGTCCGAGTTGTTGACAATCCTTGTCTTTTATTATATCCTATAAGAAAATAGCACAGTAACTTAACTACGCTTTTTGAATACAAATTTAACAAGAGAATATCTCCGGGTGTCTGAACAGAATTTTTCCTCCCTCTCTCAGACATCCAGAAATGTTCTCTTTATAATTTTACTTGACAATTTAGAACATCTGTGCTATTATATACATAGCACAAATAATAGAACGGAGGAGTAAGAATGAAAACGATTGAAGTTGTTATTGAAACTGTCGGTGTTATTGTCCAAGGTTTATTGACAGTAGCATTAGCTACACTCGCTGGGATGGGAATTTACATTTTTGTTATCAAGGGTGTCTCGTGTCCTTTCTTGTAAGGGCCCCGAGATAGAAGGGTTATCGGTAAATATTCTGGTTTATTCTAGAATATGCTGATAACCCGTTTTTTTTATTATAATCCAATTCTTGCATTCTTCATATAAAAAAACTGTGGAAACTTTTATAAAGAAATTTAATAGACAAACTTGATAGACCAATTTGGGTAGGGGAGTGGATAGGGGACACCCATCCCTCTCCGCCCTCGCTCTCTCTTAGCAGGGGAGAACGGGAGCGAATAGAGATTGGAGATGTGGACAACAACTGGACAAGTTGTGGACAAATTATTGTCCGAGTTATTGACAATCCTTGTCTTTTATTATATTCTATAAAAAACAGCGTAGCAAATTAACTACGCTTTTTGAATCTAAAATTTAATAAAGAGAATATCTCCGGGTGTCTGAGCAGATTCATCCTCCCTCTCTCAGACATCCAGAGATGTTCTCTTAAGAGGCGGACTTGTGTCCGTCTTTTTTCTTGTATTATCATTATATTACTATTTTGCATTAATAGCATTAATGACCTGTGGAAAACTTTTACAAGACAAATAAAGATAAGCGGAGTGGACATTTTCTATCCATAGACGAAAAAGCACTTGACAAG
>CAZLVZ010000018.1:0-10775 GCA_964563465.1 uncultured Candidatus Saccharibacteria bacterium
TTGTTGAATTAATTGTTCAATTTGATTCTAACTAATTTAAAAATTTTGTAAAGGGCTGTGGACAACTCAAATGTCGCGGACAATTCCTAAACATAGAAAGACGAGGTGTAAAATTACTACACCCCCGCACCTTTGAAGATTCTTCCGAGAGCCAATGATCAAAATCCACGATTTAAATCAACCGATTTTTCTGTATCGAGAACTTCTACCAAGACCAATACGCTCTATCTTTTTCAGTCGCAAAAGTTTATTAAGAGCCTGTTTGACTGTAGGTCTAACAATGTTTGTCTTTTTAATAATCTCGCCAGTGGTAATTTCTTCTACGCCCTGAAAATGTTGCCATACTGCCAATTGTTTTTTAGACAAAAGCTTCTCCATATTCTCTTGAGATAAAAGTTCAATAGCCATCTGAGATTGCTTTAAGAAAACAGTCAAAAAGAAATTTAGCCATGGGACAATATTCTCGTGTTTTGTCTTAAAGGTCTTTTGACTTCTCCGTAGTGCTATATAATAGTCCGGCTTATTATCTTCAACTAACTTTTCATGAGAAATATAGGGCATATATAGGTAGCCCGATTTTAACAAAAGAAAATTTGTAAGGACACGAGAAAGTCGTCCGTTGCCATCTTGAAACGGATGAATCTGTAAAAATTCAACAAGAAAATTGCTCAGAATAAGAAGTGGGTGATATTTCTTCTCCACAATGGCTTCCTGGGTCCACTCAACTAATTCCTGCATCTCTTTCGGTGTTAGATAAGCTGGGGTGGTATCAAAAAGCACTCCGATTGATTTACCAGCCGTATCTATCATTTCAACCTTATTCTCACCTTTTTTATACTCGCCCCTGTGAAGCTCGTCTTTCTTTACATATCTAAGAAGCTCTTTGTGAAAATGTTTGATAGAGTTTTCTGAAAATTTAAGAGATTTCCAGGAATCAAAAATATTTTCAAGTAATTCATAATATCCCCTTGCCTCCTCTTTATCTCTATCCGTAAACTTCTGGATGTCAATGCCTCTCATCATTTTTTCAACATCCTCGTCAGAAAGCCGAGCCCCTTCAATACGCGTTGAAGCACCAGTTGAAGTAATTAAAACCGACCGCTTAAGGCGACCTAAAACTTGGGAGCTTAATTGCGCGCCAGCAATCCATCGCCCTTTTAATTCATCAATTTGTATTATCTTTGACCAGATTTCAGCTGGTAATTGCTGAAGTCGTTGATCAAATTTGTTATCTTTTGTCATAAAATAATTGGATATATTAACTATGTCCAATTATAGCCAATCCGTAAAAAGAAGTCAAGTAAATATCGCTCAAAAAGCGGTGTTTTTTATTATACAACCCTCTCTGCGAGGGTTGTTAATAATAGCTCAGGAGAACGAATTTTATTAGAACTTATTTTATAATAAATTATTAAAAAACATAGAATGATTTCCGAACTTCTATAACTATTTAATGAATAAAAAAACCGTCTCTTTTGAAAAATGATCTCCTATCTAAGGTTGTTCTACTTCTCCTTTATTAATTTAATAATAAAATATATCATACTTACAACAAAAAATATCCACCAAAGCCATATTAAACCGATAAGATAATCGTAGAAATAGAGAGTTAAGATAATACCGAGGGAAAGGAGACATATTTTAATTAAACCTACCTCCCACCAACGAAATGTCCATGTTTTGAAAATTTTCATAAGATTATTTATTTTTAATTTTTATAGACCTTTATCTTATTCTATCAAAAAATCGCCTTCTTGGCGATTTTTTATCTCCTTTAGTTCTTTCTTACTTATGGGCTTAAATAAACTGTTCCATCTTCGCCAGCATAAATTCCGCCGAAAGAACCACCGATTCCACCCAAAGATTCTCTTATTCTCTTTTTGCTCTTTCGGGTGACAATATAGGCAGTTTCTCTTTTATCCCCTTTAAATCTTCATAAACAAGAAAGAAGAAAATAACCATAAAAGGAATTAAAAGAGCCCCAAAAATTAAGGATAAAGCGTCTCCAACCACAGGAATGAATTTTAGAAAGTAAAGAATAATGTATTCGACTGTAAGGAGTATAATCAAAATCCAAAATACTTTCCACCAATGTCCTTTTACTAATATTTTGCTCCTCGAGAGCGCTTGGCTTCGTTTGATATCCTCTGCTACCAAAACATAGGTAGAAAAACTAAACCAGACGAAAAAAATAATGCCAGGAATAATTAAGAAAATAGTCCCTCCTAATACGCATAAACCAACCAAAGTTGAAATCCAAATATAAGAAGGCAGCTTATGCCAAGACTTTCTAAAAGAATCTATTATTCCAATTCTTTGTTCTCTCTCGTGGATAGCAATAAGCAAAGCTATTGTGCTCCAAAGAGTAATCATGAGTCCAATAATAAAAATTACTGAGAAAAATGGTATATCTCTCAATGGATTGAAATATTCGGGTAGCGTGTCCTTTTTAATCAATATTAAAAAACCAACAAAAAGTCCCGTAAGGAAATTGCCTATGATAATCCAAACTGCTATCCCTATTAATATCTGGAACCGAGATTTATAAACTGCCCAAGCTCTCTTGAATAAACCGCCAATTTTAAGAAACCCAGACTCTGACTGCGACTGGATAGTTGCTCCTCCTGATATTTCTTGAGGAAAATTTATATTTTGTTCATCCATAATTTTATTTTTAATTATTATTCTAATTAAAATCTACAACTAATGACAACTTCTTAAGTATTGTAATGCCCTTACAATATTTGCTCCGTCTGTTCGCCCCCTCTCTGTTCTAAAATTTCCTTTGCTTTCTCAAAATCTTTTTTTGGAACAAAAAGATTGGCTCCGTATGAATCCCCTAAATCCCCTGGAAACTTAACTCCAGCATTTTTAATGATACTAATAATATCTTGAGATTTTAGGATATTTTTCGCTAATTCCGCTTCAGTTATAGAAGAAAAACTTTTAAGAAATATAAAGTCGTTCATGGTGATTATTAATTATTATAAGTATATTAAAAAATCAATTGTGAGTCTCAAAAGCCTTCTGTCTACCGCCGAAAATACTCTCCTATAACAACAAGTTCTCTATCAGAAATATTGTATTTGTATCTTACCTCCTCAATTAAATATCCTTCTACGGTCTCTACTGATGGGTTCTCTACTGAAAAATAAATATGCTTATCTTCTTCATCAAAGCTCAATTTAACAGTTCTCTTGTCTTCCCAAAGGACTTCTTCAATGTCCACCTCAAAAATTTTATTTAATCTGCCGTCTCCCGTCATGTCTCCTACGAAGATGCTTTCAGAGCCATCTGCGCCGTAGCCACTAAATTCGTTATCGATAGCGACATACTTACCATCATGAGACCATACTATCTCATCGAGGAGATAAGAATAGATATCATAATCTGGTAAAATAATATCCCTACCAGTATTAACATCTATAATTGAAATACGCCGGCTATCATAGACATGTAATATGAGTGAAATATACTGTCCGTCAGGAGAAAATTTTATTTCTCCCATTTCTTCATGATATATGTTTATGTAATTTGTATACAAGGTTACTATCTCGTGGTTGGGGTATATAAATTTTATGCTATTAAATCCATGATAGGTCCACTTATCTTCTTTGATTATATTTTCTACCATAAACGCAATGCCACCAGTTTTTTTAGATAAATAAGCTCTCTGGGTTTCTTTATCTACAGAGTTATAAAAATAAAATTTAAGAGTGGCCTTATCTTGATAAGCTCTGTCCCAATCTATACTCTGCATCCAGGTGGGACAGTCAAAAAAATTTATAGTTTCGTTCACGTCGTAAGGAACACTACAAACCCGCCAACTGGCTTGCTCTATAGTAGCATCTCTTTCTAATTCTTCAACAAAGGTTCTGCCATCAGGAGTTTCACATTGCCGAGGAAAAGATTCTAAGTTTGGAGGAAATTCTAGATATCCTTTAGCAACACAGTCTTGAAAGGTTATGACTTCTTCCTTTTTTGGCGTTTCCACCTCCAGCTCTTTCTGATTGTCCTGAGTCCATCGAAAAGTAGAAAGCATTGACTCTGCTTTAAAGCATTCCTCTTGTGGCATAATCAGATTTTCTCCCCACCAAAGCAATACAACAATATTGCTGTTTTTTTCTGTTAATATCGCCATTGACCCATTCGGAAACTCTTCTCCTGGTCTTTCCATAAGAAATTTTATTCCAGAAGTCAAATTTTTCCCAAAAACTATATCCTCATAACTTTTAATTTGATATTGTTCAGATAAAGCTGTTTCCCAAAAATCTTTGAGAGAAAGGTTTTTAGGATTGGAGTAAACCGTGCCATTAAACTGACAAAGAGGATTTCCACCAATCTGGAAATCAACTAATTTTCCTATCTGCCTTCCCCACTCTCCGCGAGGAGAACGCATCCCAGGTTCAGTAATATATGGAACCCCAAAGGGAGGATATTTTATCTCAAATCCATACTCCTCGTTTCTGTAAATTTCCCACTTGGAGATATCCTCTTCTTCTAAGCTGGCAGGGAGTGCCGCTCCCACTAGACCAGATGATGGGCTTATCTTAATCTCTTTCTCAATATCTTTTCTATATTGCCAAAACACAATCCCTGATACTAAAGAGGCACAAATCACAATAAGAAGAATAGCAAATGGTGTAGAGATCCCCTTATTTAAAATTTTCTTTAGTGGTTTGGTCATAATTAAAAACTTAATTCTTTTTCTATTTTACTACAAAATTCAAAACATGTCATATCGTGTACTGGTCCATATGATATAATACACTCTACATCCTTGAAAATATGTGAAAGGAAAATATTCTGGTTCTAAAAAGGTCTTCGGTTATACCGAAGGCGCTCTCAAACAAATGGAAAAATCATTGGCTATTTCTTGAATTTTGGCATTTTTATTTTTAAATTTATCCTACTTGTGGATAACTCTTGCTTGACATAATACTTTGTGCTATAGTGTAAGTGGTGTTTGGAGGGCTATGGCCCTGTCACGGCTATCCAAGCTGTAACCAAATACCACTAAAAAATATCGCTAAAAAGCGGTATTTTTTAGTCACTCGGCTTCAATATTTCCGTTATGTAGAATTCTTTTGCTTGTTGTTTTATTAATGCCCCAACAAGGAATTACACTTAAAAAATGTTTATCTCCGCCCAACACTTGTTTAATAATAATTTTTAGTCTTACGGTGTCTACTACTGCGATAAATTCGTAATATGTTATTCTTTTCATAACTCGCTCCCATCTGCTATTCATTTTTTTGGCTTCAAATCTTTTTGTTTGCCAAATACCTTGTAATGTGTGAGATTGCTTTAAAACTTCTGGTGTCAAGTGAATAAGTTTTAACCTTGAATATTGATCTTTTCTCGGCCTGGCTTGCCTATCTGATTTAAATTTTAAATGTTTTAATCCTTTTGTGTTAAAAGCAATTTTTTCTTTAAGGTAAGGACAATAGACATCACCTATTGTTTTATAAAATTCTTCAGCATTACTCTTGATTTCCAAAAAATCTTTTTCGTCTTTAAAATTAAATTTTCCCATATAATAAAACTTTATTTTCTTTAAACTCCACTCAAAAAAAATTTCCGGTACTTTATTTTATCAAAAAACTGCTCAAAAAGCGATTTTTGTCTTCTTAAAATGTTTATTCCTTATGGGCTTAGATAAATTGTTCCATCTTCTCCAGCATAAATTCCGCCGAAAGAACCACCTATTCCACCCAAAGATTCTATCTTTCCTAAAAATCCATCCCTATTACCATAAATAGCGATTCTTCCTCCACCACCAGCCCCAACACGATAGCAAGACCCTCCTCCATTAGTTCTAATGTGTCCAGAACCCTCTAATGTGCTAACAGTGATATGGACACTACCTCCACTTCCTCCAGCAGTAGCTCCGCAACCAGGGCTCGGAGCACTACAATTTTCTTCGGGCGACGGCAAGCCACCTCCGCCATTGGCAGAAATAATTCCGTTAACATTTAACTTATTCTTTATATCCAAAATCACTACTCCACCGCCCGAGCCACCCGGCCTGAAGCCACAAAACCCTTTCTCCTCAGGATTGCCGCCTCCTCCAGAGCCCAAATCTTTTGGCTCTGTCAAGCTTCCATAAATAGTGGTTGTCGCGTTTCTCATCCCTACACCACCATAACTTCCACCCATTCTTTGATCTCCAGTTCCCGGACCCGTGTCAGACGGAAAACCTTTGCCATTAGCGGAAATTAAAGAAGTCGTATCCAATTCTAATGTTTGCGCTGAAGCGTTAATGTTTGCCTTAATTTCAGAATCAATAAGCGAAAAATTTTGAACCTGAAAATTCAAAAATTTCTGGTCCGGGCCGTTTAATAAGGCGGATTGCATAATAAAATGCTGTGATTCAAAATTAGTAGTTGCTGTTGTATTAATTGTAATATTGCTAATTTCTATTATTCCCAAATTAGTTAAATTTTGAGAGAGCTTAAAAATCACTTCTTTGCTTTGCGCATTAATGCTTAATTTCTTTTCAAAAGAATTCTCAAAATAGATTGTGCCAGGATTTGAATAACTCCCAATATGTTCGCCTCCAAAAGCGTGGACTACTCCATCAAAATCCTTTTCGTCTTGATAATAAACAGCTATTTGTCCGCCCTTACCTAATAAAGAGTTTCTGTCCCCATTTCCACCGTCAGCAATAATTTCTCCATTTCCTTTCAAAATATTAGTTGTGATATAGACGCTTCCACCATTTCCTCCGGTAGTAGGATAACAACCATGACTACAAGAAGACAAACCCTTTTCTCCATTAGCAGAAATTTGCCCCTGAATGTCTGTGGTGCTATCTATTTCTAAAATAATGGCTCCCCCGCCTGTGCCTCCTCTTCTGGTAGAACATTGTCCAATAATTTTGGGAATACCTGCTCCCGCAGAACCCAATGTTTGTGGAAAAGTATAATTTTCCTCTAAAATTATTGAATCGGAGTATCCTTGGGAATTACTATTAACAGAGCAATTGGCTTCAATGGTTAAATTATCCGCCAATATTTTTACTCCCTTAAATTCGTCTAACTGCGAATCGCCTTTTAATAACAAATTTGCCTGATTGGTAATAAATAAATCCTTGAACACATATTCACCAGCTTCTAATTGGCTATCTTCAGAAACAATCGTAGCGGGATCATACGAATCAATAATCCCATCGTTGTCTAAGTCGGAATAAGGACTATAATTTTTGATTCTTGGCGTTGGCTCTTGTTCCTCAAAATCCGCGCTATTATTATTGGTGTCAACATATTTTAAATAGCCACTGTTGTCTGGTTCCATTCTTCTCGCCAAGCTTTTGCCTTCTTGAGCGGTAATTGCATTTTGACCTTCTCTCACAATTGATTCTCCCCAACCTAAAGCGTCAATTTTACAGGCCTTTGCTTGATTTATTGCTTGAGCCAACGAAACAGTGCTGGTTGTGGCAATTTTAGGATTACAAGAAAAAAGCCCAACAGAACCGCTATTGTCGGATAAGTGGCGGGTATCAGGACTCCAATCTGGAATTGGCTCTCCTATATAATCGCCAAAACCAATTAAATAATATTCTTGAGAAGCAATTGTGCTTGTTGGAAATTCTTTGTTTATATACGGCTCGTTCCAATCACGAGCTTCGGAAAAATAACTTAAATAGAGTCCATTAAGAGAAATTTCTTCAGCAAGCGGATTATAAATTTCAACAAACTCCTCGTTCCCAACAGCTCTAACTTCGTTAACAAGTAAGCCAATTGTTGAAGTCGCCCGTATTTGATCACCTTTTTCCTCTTTTTCTTCTTCCTCTCCACCCGTTTTCTCCTCTTTTTCTTCTTCCTCTTCTTGGTTATTATTTAACTCTAACAGCTCTCCCTCGCTATTTTCCGCTTTCGGAGTCCCCGCTGTCCCATTTGTACTTGTTCCGTTATTGGTATGCCATGTTAAATCATCACTTCTTTCCATTGTCTGTTTTCCATCGTTATCTCCAGCAGACCAATCAGGATCGGCAACAACATGGTCAATCAATTCACAATTTTTATTAAACAAATGCAGGGACTCGTCAGTATTTCCCAAACTACCGCTATAAACTTTGTCGGCAGTAATATCTAATACTGAATCATCATCAGTTCTTTCTAAAAGATAAAAATCTCCTGCCAAGATTGCATCATTATTATTAAAAATTACTTTGATTTGTTCTTCTTTATCTAAAATTTGCCAGCCAGACAATTGAACAGTAGAAGTAGAGATATTTTTTAATTCAATCCACTCATTGGCAGAACTTTCTTGATTTCCCATCCAGGCAATCTCGTTGAAAATAACAGGAGAATAAGCAGGAGAACCCAAATTTTCTTGAGAGCAGAAAGTTGCTCCAACAGTATCAGCTCCGGCGTCTCCAGTATTCCCAGTTGAACCGCTGGTAGAACTGCCTCCTGTTGAACCTCCTCCCGAATTATTATCTCCGCCGTTGCCTTCTTCCGATGGCTTTGTATAAATTCGCTTTTCTCCTTTAGAATTAGTGGGTGAAGGGGACTCGTTCAATCCAAAATCTTCAGAATTATTTCCCGTATCTATATTCTCACTTCTTTCTATACTTTGACCAGTTCCCAATCCATTATCTAAAATCTTGCCACTTGTTTCAATTGCTAAAGCAGGAGGGGATTTAGTTGTTGAACCCCAGCTTACCTTGTCTAAGATATTTCCATTTTTGTCACTAATAATCACTCCGCTCACGCTGGATAATTGGCTGGAAAAATTAGCATCTGAATCAAATTTTTCGCTATTAATAACTAATTCTCCGCCAGTTAAAAGGAAATAACCGCGCGCTGGAATAGTATTGTTTAGCCAATCAAGTTTCTTTTTAGCAGAATTGTTGCTTGAACTGACTAATTCTAATTGAAAATTATCATTATTAAGTAAAACCGCTGTATCGCTCGGGTTATAGAGCTCAACAAATTCATTTTTGCTGCTATCTAAGCCAACGCAAACTTCATTTATTATAATTTTTGGAAATCCATTTTCTACAGAATCTAAATCCCCTGTTTCTTGCTCTTGTTCTTGCTCTTGTTGACTCTCATCTTGGCTGTCTTTCTCAACAAGCCCTTGCATTTCATCAATTTGAGATTGTGCATCCTCCAACTTTTTAAGCAAAGCATTAAAATCTTCTTCTGTCCTTACGCTTTGAGCTTCTTGTTCTAATTTTTTATACTCAAAATCGCTTAAAAATTGGCGGAAAAGTTTAATCTGCTCTAATATCTTATTAATAAATTCTCCCAACCACTCTGCGTTATCTGGTTGCGATCCTGATAAAGGTTCTGGAAAATCATCAAAAGAAGGTTGAACTAAGCTGGCGCCGAATAAACCTGAAATTCCATTGCCGAATTTACTGAAAAAGCCCTTAACGCTATCTCCTACTCTTTCAAAAAAACCTTTTTTATGAAAATCAAAGGAAGGGACAAAGTCAGGGAATTCTATATCAATCTTCGGATGATTGGTCCATGTATATCTATGGATAATTTTGCCAGACCAATACCCAGTCTGTTTTATCTTCATTTTCCCTTTAATAGATAGAATAAAACCAGGGATTTTCTTTCCTTTTACCTGTTCTTTAGAATAATTCCAGCCCGTGCCAGAAATAGCCGATATTGAACCCCGTGAGGCAGGCGGAGCCATTGGGTTGGCAGAATAAATCTTTATCGCTGTTTCTCCTGTTTCCGGAGAATAAATAATAATATATTGAAATTTATGCTTTTCTTTTTTGTTTAAAAGCGTGTCATAAGAAAAATCTATATTGCCAAAAGCAATTTTAGTTTCATTTTCTTTAATCCATTGACCTAAATATTTTAATGACTCTTGAACAGTCATTTTCTCAAACGCCTTGAATAGCGTTGTAATATCAGGTGTTGTAGCTAATTTCCAGAGCTGGAATCCTATTTTAATTGCTTCTTTTCCTAATTCTTTCGGAGCTTCTCTTAAAAAATAATCCATTATTTTTCCTCTTATTGCCTGTCTGGTAATAAGCGAAATTGCCTCTTCTTCAGCACTTGACACAGAAACAACCGAATCCATCCACTTATCTGTGAGGTGTTCTGGTAAAGAATGAAGAATGCTTTTTGTATCTGCTCCAGGTAATTGAATATATTTATCTATTTCTTCTTGAGTGAGCTCTTTTGCTTGGATATTAAGAGGAAATAAAAAAAGGAATATAAAAATTCCTAAAAAAACTACAAAAATATTAAATAGAGGAAAATTCTTCATAAGTATTCCCCCCTAAAATTGTTTTAGTTCTAATAAATTGAAACTCCTGCTGAAAACTCCTCAAATGCTTTTGAACATCTATCCATCTCTTCTGGTAAAAATCTAGTATCAAACATATATATTTTGTCCTCTCTGGGAACTGCTATAGAGATCGATTGTCCCCATTCTGGATTTTCTAATATTGTTTTCAAGGCAGAATAGCCACTTATTTCCATTTTTTCATATCCTCCAGAGATTCCACCAGAAAACCAATCTGGATCTGCTATCTTTTCTCTTGTTAGATTGGCTATGATCTCATCATATTCAATCCAAGCACCAACTCCACATCCCTTTATTAAAAGTCCTGAATCATTAAGTTCTGCTTCTGGAGACAAAATGTTTACTATCCATTGGTCAGTTCCGATTTGTTCCTTGTCCGCTGTCCACTCATTAGGAACATTGAAACTTATCCCAGCGCTTTTGTTTTCCACGATTATTCCTTCTGTCGTGTCCTTTATTACATAATTTTCAGGAGATTCGTATCTAACTCCTGG
>CAZLVZ010000019.1:0-9580 GCA_964563465.1 uncultured Candidatus Saccharibacteria bacterium
TTTTTTGATTTTTTGGAGAAATTAACAGAAGATAATACATAATTATAGCTTATTGCGACTCCAACTCGTTTTTGTCCTCGTTCTTTTATAGAAGAGAGGGACGATGCCTTGACAAATAAATATATTTTATATAAAATGAAAGTAGTTTCAAAAAAATGAAAGTAATTTCAATTTAGATATTATGAAATTAACAAAAAATTGTCAAAAAATAATTATCTTTTTAGGAAATTATCCCGAAAGGAAATTTTTTAGTAAAGAAATTGCTGAAAAATTAAATATTAGTTTAGGAGGAACTCATAATGTTTTGAAGCGTTTAACTGAAGAAAAGATTACTACAATAGAGAAAAGAGGGAATATGAAATTTTATCAGATTGACTATGAGAATCCTATAGTTAAACAATTAAAAACAGCATTGATTGTTGAAGAGTTGTCATCATTAGTCAATAAGATTAAACAAAACTGTAAAGAAATTATTTTGTTTGGTTCAGCGGCTCGTGGAGAACAAACAGCAAACAGCGATATTGATTTATTTATTTTAACGCATGATCCAGAAGATATTAAAAAGGACATTGCTAAGTATAAAGGAAAAATTATGATTAGCTCTGTTATAAAAACGCCGAATCAATGGAGTGAATTAGAAATCAAAGAACCAGAATTTTATAATGAAGTAAAAAGAGGTATCAAATTATTTAGCCATGATTAAAAATTTTGAGGACTGCTTAAGGGCAGGAAAAATAAAAAAATTTTCTAGAGGTAAGGCTCTATTTCCAAAAGAAATTAGATTAGCCGAAGAGGATTTGAATACAGCTAAAAAGAGTTTTAAAGACGAAAACTATCGTTGGTGTATTATCCAAATTTATTATTCAATGTTTCATTCTGCGCGAGCCTTGTTATATTTTGAAAATTTTAGGGAACATAGTCATTATTGTTTGAACCAAGCCATAAGAGAATTATATGTAAAACCGGGCAAAATAGATGTATTCTTTGTTGAAATATTGTCAGAAACAAAAAGTTTAAGAGAAGCTGCGGATTACCATGGTGATTACAGTAAGATTAATGCAGAAAAATTATTGAAAAGAGCAAAAGAGTTTATAAAAAAAGCAAGAGAAACAATTCGTTTAAAATAATTTATTTTATTAATGTCAAAAATCGGTTCAAAACAGAGGATTGCCCTCTGTTTTTTGATTTTTTGGAGAAACTAACAGAACAAAAAAATATTATTTAATCGTAATACTAATCTTGCCAAATTGGCTTGAGAGCTTTTGAGCTAATTTTTGGGTGCGAAGAGGAAATTGTTTAGAAAGTTCAAGGAATTTAGTTTTAGAAATTTCTTTCAAGTTTAGTTCATCCCAATCAAGAGTTGCTTTTCCAAGAGAAATTAAATAGAGTTGGTCTAAAAGCGCTTTTTCGGGGAGAGCTACAAAAAGATTTTTTTGAAGAGTGTAACCAAAAAAAAGTTTAGGAAGAATTTGACGATATTCTATCATTTGAGTTCCTAAGTTTATTTTTTTGCTTTTGAGTTTTGTGGCAAATGTTGAAGTATAGGGTATTTGATTTAAGATTCCATAAAGAGCTAATGCAGAATCAAAAGAAAGATAAGATGGCCAATAAACAAGATTGGCAATTTTTTGAATATTTTGAGGAGAATTGTCTAATGTGTAAACATTTTTTCTTAGACGGTAGAGGTCTTTTGATTTAACTAAGCGACTACAAGTAACATATACAGACTTTTTGGGCAAATCTAAAATTTTCCATAAATCATTAATAGTAAAATATGGCTTATCAATTGCTTCAAGTTTTTTTAAAAATTTTATTCTACTTATCCTTTGCATAATTTTATTAATTCAGGAATTACTCTTTGATAATTTTTTGGTAAGAAACGATTTAGTTCTTGTTTAATGTCCATTTTACTTAATTCTATTTTAGGCAAAGAAATTTCTTTTTTTAACAATTGACCAATAAACCAAATATCAAACAAATCTCTTGCTTTTTTTCGTGACGATAAGGCGGTCTTTTTTTCTTCAAAAAGACGCTGAAGAGTGAAAACTCCTAATAAAGGTTTTAGGTTCGTAGTTGGAGAAGAAGCAGTTGATAATTTAAAATCAGTATCTTTTTTGAGTAGAAGCTTTCTTTTCGATATTTCTATTTTAATAGAAAGTATTTTAGTAAGATATTCTTGTTTAAATTTAATCAAAACGAAATAAGTATTTCTTTTAGAATATATTTCCTTGATAGACAATTCTGGTTGTTTTGAAATTATATCTCCTACTATTTTTTTAAAATCATTAAAATTTATTTTATTTAATAATGAAAAATCAAGATCTTCCGAAAATCGTGGAGAGTTATAGATAAGGCGAAGAGCAGTGCCACCTTTAAAAATTAAATTTGTTCCTAAAGTACTGGAGTATAATCCATCTAAAATAAACATTTCCCAATATTCTCGGACAATGTTATTAATATTTATTTGGAGTTTTTTTGATAAATTATTAGCAGACTTAAATTCCATAGTACTTAACAACTTTGTTAATAATCAAAGAACTTACATTTTAATAATATATTAAGCAAATATTGATGTCAAGTGAACAGATTTTTTGATTTTTTAGGGATTTTAGAATAGAGTAAAGTATATGGATTATGAAGAATTCGAAAAATTGGTAGAGCAGGGGATTGCTGAAATTCCTAAAGAATTTAGAGACAAAATGAAAAATGTTGAAGTTGTTATAGAGGATATCCCCAGTCAACAACAACTTAGACAAGCAGATGTGCGTCCCGGCTCATCTCTTTTTGGTTTATATCAGGGCATTCCGCAAACAAAAAGAGGAGGATATTATGCGAATGTTTTACCAGACAAAATTACTCTATTTCAGAAAATAATTGAGCGATTTGCTAAAACACCCGAACAAATTAAAGAACAAGTCAAAAGAACTGTTTGGCACGAAATTGCTCACCATTTTGGATTAAATGAACAAGAAGTCCGCGATTTAGAGCATAAAAAATTTCAATAAACACATCCTCCGGGAGGATGTAAGATTATGTTTAAATTTGAGATAGAGAAAAAATCTAATAAAAGTAAAGCTCGTTTAGGAAAAATTATTACGCCTCACGGGGAAATAAAAACACCGGCTTTTATTCCAGTGGCGACTTTGGGAGTTGTAAAAGGTGGTTTAAGTTCAGAAGAAACAATGCAAAGCAAGGCCCAATGCCAAATAACAAATAGTTTTCATTTTTTAGATTTAGAAAGAGTAGAACAGGTCGGGAAAGTTGGGGGATTGCATAAATTTTTTAATTTTAATAAACCAATCTTTACTGATTCTGGAGGATTTCAGGTTTTTTCCTTAGGTAAGGGGAGTGAGTTTGGTTTAGGGAAAATTGGTTCAATTTTTCCAGAAGAAATATCTTCTTCTCAAGTTCGTGAAAAAGGGAAAAATCTTTTGAAAATTAGTCAAAGAGGCGCAAGATTTCGTTCACCAAGAAATGGCAGGGAAATTTTGCTTACCCCAGAACTTTCTTTAGAAATTCAACATAAATTAGGAGCTGATTTTATTTACCTTTTAGATGTTTGTGGTAGTCCATTAGATACGCACAAAGAAGCGGAAAAAGAGATGGAAATCAGCCATCAATGGTTTAATAGATTTCTAAAAACAGGACATAGTTTAAAAAAGCAAAGAGTTTTTGGGATTATTCAGGGCGGTGTTTATAAAGACCTGAGAAAAGAATCAACAAAGTTTGTAAATAATTTGCCTGTTTTTGGTATTGCTATAGGCGGAGCTTTAGGAAAAGACAAAAAAGAAATGTATAAAATTATTTCTGATATAAATAAAGATATTGATTGGCAGAGGCCTCATCACCTTTTGGGTATAGGCGATTTAGATATTATGGAAAAGATTGTTAAATTAGGGATTGATCTTTTTGATTGCGCATTGCCAACCAGAGTCGCGAGGCACGGAACTGCTTTTACTTCAAAAGGAAGATTAAACGTTAAGGCCGGTCATTTGAAAGATAGATTTGAGCCAATTGATAAAAATTGCCAATGTCCTGTTTGCAAGAATTATACTATTGCTCAAATAAACTTTTTATTTCGGGCTAAAGAACCTCTCGCTGGAAAACTTTTGACCATACACAATCTCTTTTTTATAGAAACTAAGTTGGAAAAAATCCGAAAAAAAATAGCTCAAGGCGAGTTATAAAAATGTGGTAGGGTCTACGAGTAAAATACTGTAGACCCCGTGTAATGCAAAGATGAATATCGTTGCTATCTTAATATTCAATTGTCAAAGAACATTAGCGGTGGAGGGGGCGGGAAAAACACACCCCCTCCAGTCGTTCGGGTAAGCAAGGAGGTACCCTGCTCGTCTAGAAAGCAAGGAGGTTCCCCTGCTTTTGAGGAAGTTTCTCAGGCTCCCTCTAGCTCTCGTATCAACCTGTAATAGCATTGGTACATTTTTATAATACACCTTTTAATAATCTTGTCAAGCGTTTCGGTGGGTTTTTTATCTTTTGTAGATTTTACATAATACAAAAGTCAGAAAATTGGGTTTGCGGTTTACGGAAGTAATGCGAATAGGAATCAACTCGGGCAAACATTGGTCCCTTTTTTATTTTCTCCAAGAATATTTGGAGATTTTTTTCTTTTCCTTGGGCTATTATTTCTATTTCTTTGCCATCAGGAAAATTTTCTGCTTGGCCGGTTAGTTGTAATCTGGTGGCCCATCTTCGTGAGGTATCGCGAAAAAATACTTTTTGAACTCGGCCTTGGGCCTTAAAACAAAGTTCTAAAAAATCAGAATCTAAATTCTCTATTTTAATTGCTTCATTGATTGTAAATTTTCCTACTTTTGTGCGAGTTAATTCTTTGAGATAAGCCCCTGTTTTGAGTATTTTGCCTAAATCATTGGCAAAGCTTCGGACATAGAATCCAGATTTAACTATTAATTTTATTTCAATTTTAGGAGGGCTGTAATCAAGAAGTTCAATTTTAGATACAAATACCTTTTTTGATTGAATTTTTACTTCTTTTCCGGCCCGAGCTAATTTATATGCTGGTTGACCTGATATTTTAACGGCTGAAAAAGATGGGGGAGTTTGTAAAAATTCTCCTTCAAATTGTTTTAATGTTTTTAGAAGTGTTTCTTTTGAAGGAAATCCTAAATCATTAACAATGCTTTTTGATAATTTTCCTTCAGCGTCGTAAGTATCAGAAGTGGCACCTAAAATAATCGTAGCAACGTATTCTTTCTCTTGGCCTTTCAAAAAATTAGTTAATTGTTTTGTTCCTTCTTTTTCAATGCCAATAATCAAAACTCCTTCAGCTAAAGGATCAAGCGTTCCGCCATGTCCGATTTTCTTGACATTAAGGCGCTTTTTAATTTCTCTTATAACATCGTAAGATGTTTGTCCTTTTTCTTTGTAAAAAACCGAAATTCCTTTCATAATCAAATCGTATTTTATTTCAGTGTAACATAGATTTTTTAAACCGTGCGGTTTAAAATTTGACAATAATTATAAAATATCTTAGGATAATTTTAGTATCTTTTCAATTTTTTTTGGGATTAAATCTTACTTTAATAAAACGGAGGGCAAAATGGCAAGCACGGGCAAGCGAGTGAGAGTAGTTTTTGCAGAGATAGTAGGCAAGAAAGCGGAATCAATTCAAAACACTGATAAATTGATTCATTATGGCTATGGTCCGGCTAACTTTTTTTCACTCTTTGAGAAGATTGAGGAAGGGTTAAATGAGAGTTTTGTAATTTTCGATAGTGATATCGCGGACATGATGGAACTTGAGACAGTTAAAGACCTGATAAACTTGGTTCAAAAGATATCAGGAGAACAGAAAAAGGAGGTGAAAAATCGTGGATAAGAATCTGATTGCTAACAAGGTGCGTGCTATCGTTTATAGAATACTATTGGTTGATTCCAAGCAGGTCACCGACGCGTCTTCGTTTGTTGAGGATTTAGGAGCCGATCTTTCGGATATCTCAGTATTGATTTTTGAGCTTGAAATGGAGTTTGAGATTGAAATTTCTAACAAAGACGCGGAGAATATCTTAACCAATGTTGGCGAGGCCATTGCCTATATCCAACATCGATTCGAACAATTGGAATCTTAGAACTAAAATCACGCGCCGGGCGGCAGTCATTGCTTCCGGCGTCTTATTTTTTAACGTTACTCGGTTAGAGGTTTATGTCTTGGCAAGTTGAAAGATAAAAGGAATTAAAGTATGATTGAGGCACGCAAGACAATAAAAATGGCAGAAGAAATAATAAAATCAAAATATTTAGAGGGATTAAATCCCGAACAGAAAGAGGCGGTTCTTTATAAAGATGGGCCTCTTTTGATTATTGCAGGCGCTGGCACTGGGAAAACAACGGTTATTACGAAACGATTGGCTTATCTTGTAGAAAGCAAGTTAGCCAATTCGCAGGAAATTTTAGCTGTTACTTTTACAGAAAAGGCAGCTGGTGAGATGGAGGAACGGATTGACCAACTTTTACCTTTTGGCTATTTGGATCTTTGGGTTTCAACTTTTCATTCTTTTTGTGAAAGAATTTTAAAAGAGCACGGTTTAGATATTGGTCTTTCAACCGATTTTAAACTTTTGGACCAAACCGCAGCATGGCTTTTAATGCGTCAAAATTTAGATAAGTTTAATTTAGATTATTATAAGCCATTAGGAAATCCTACAAAATTTATTCGGGCTTTGCTTTCGCATTTTTCTCATTGTAAAGATGAGGTTATTTCGCCAGAAGACTATCTTAAGTATGCGGACGATACAAAAAGAAATTTTGATGATGGAATTTTTGTAAGCAAGGCAGGTGATAAGCGAGAAAAAATAGATCAAAAAGAAGCA
Organism: uncultured Candidatus Saccharibacteria bacterium; assembly: GCA_964563465.1. Lineage (GTDB taxonomy): Bacteria > Patescibacteriota > Minisyncoccia > Minisyncoccales > PEYH01 > JAYENY01. Next base: position 6,852 of record CAZLVZ010000019.1, read on the forward strand.
GAGATTGAACAGCAAAGAATTCAAGAGATAGCCAACGCTTATCATGTTTATCAACAAATGCTTTTGGAAAATAATGCATTAGATTTTGGTGATTTAATAAATTATTGTTTGAAATTATTTCAAAAAAGACCAGCAATTTTGAAAAAATATCAAGAACAATTTAAATATATTTTAGTTGACGAATTCCAAGATACTAATTGGGCGCAATATGAACTTATTAAACTTTTAAGTGCGCCGAGAAACAATGTTACTGTTTCTTTTGACGATGACCAGTCACTATATCGCTGGCGCGGTGCTTCTCTAAGTAATATATTAAATTTTAAAAATGATTATCCCAATAGCAAAGAAGTTGTTTTGGTAAATAATTATCGTTCAGCGCAAGAAATTCTTGATTTGTCTTATCGATTTATTCAACTTAACAATCCTAATCGTTTAGAATATCAGTTGAATCAAAATAAAGAGATTAAAGAACAAGCCGATAAACAAGGGGTAGATATTGGTAATTTTAAAAAAATAGATAAACAGCTAAAAGCTCAAACAAAGGAGAAGGGAATTGTTAAGCATCTTCATTTTAAATCGTTAGACGATGAGGCCAGAGGCGTGGCTAAAAAAATTACTGACTTGGCGAAGAGAAATAAAAGAATAAATTTTTCTGATTTTGTGATTCTTGTAAGAGCTAATAACTCAGCCAATGTTTTTTGTAAAGCGTTAGAGAAAGAACGCATTCCTTATGAATTTTTAGCTTCTCGCGGACTTTATTCTCAACCAGTTATTTTAGACATCATTTCTTATTTTAAAATGCTTGATAACTATCATGAAAGCTCGGCTTTAAACCGACTTTTAAATTTGCCTATTTTTAATATCTCTTGGGAAGATTTATCAAAAATAAATAGATTTAGCGAAAAGAAAGGAGAATCAACTTACGAAACTTTGAATGAGATTTCATTAGTAAAGGGATTAACCGAAGGAACAATTCAACAAATTAAATTGTTATTGGATTTAATTAAGAAACATTCCGAAGAGTCAAGAAGTAAAAATATTAATGAGATTTTTTTATCTTTCCTAAAGGATTCTGGATATTTGAAATTTATCATTAAAGGAGGGAACGAAAGAGACATAGAGCTTATCACCCAATTTTATAAAAAGATAAAAATATTTGAAGAAAACGAACTTGAACCAACTGTTTCAACCTTTGTTAAAGAAATCAACATGGAACTTGAATCGGGTGAGACTGGAACGCTTAATCTTGATATAGAAAAAGGACCTGATGCCGTTCGCATAATGACTATTCATGGGGCAAAGGGGCTTGAATTTGAATATGTTTTTATTCCCAACCTTGTTGATAAACGATTTCCAACTATCGAGAGGAAAGAACAAATAGAGATTCCTCAAAAATTAGTAAAAGAAATTTTACCGAAAGGAGATATTCATCTTCAAGAAGAAAGAAGACTTTTTTATGTGGCAATGACAAGGGCGAGAAAAGGAGTTTTCTTTACTTCGGCAGACGATTATGGAGGAATTAGAAAGAAAAAACTTTCAAGATTTTTGAAAGAATTAAATTTAGATTCTTCTACGCTAAAGAGAGATGAAACTTTTTTAACAGATCCAGTCGTTGCACAAGACAATTGTATAAAAAAAGAGAAAAGAGAAAAACTATCTCGTCATTTTTCTTTTTCCCAGTTTACTGCTTTTGAGAAATGTCCATTGCAATACAAGTTTGCCCATATTTTAAGAGTGCCTCACAGAGGAACCGCTGTTTTTAGTTTTGGTAAAACGATACATCATTCTTTGTATGAATTTATTAAATCATTTATTGAAAAAAGAGATATAAATCAAACAGATTTATTTCAATCAAACTTAGCTTCATCTTTAAAAATAGACGCGAGCAAAGAGTTGAAAAATCTTTTGGAAATTTATGAAAATAGTTGGATAGACGAATGGTATGAAGACAAAAAACAAAAACAAGAATATTATAAATTAGGAAAAGAGATATTGAAAATTTTTTTAAAGGATTTTATTAAAGACCCGCCAAAGATTATAATCGCTCAAGGCATACTTGGGTTAGAAATGGATTTTCGTTTGAAAATAAATAATGATACAATAAGAGGCAAGATAGATAGGATAGACGAATTACCAGATGGAACTTTAGAAATTATTGATTACAAAACTGGAGCAGTAAAAGAAAAACTTCAAAAGAAAGACAGAGAGCAACTTTTAATTTACCAGTTAGCTGGTAAGGAGATATTAGACCAGATGCCAGAAAAGATGAGTTTTTATTATTTAAATGATAATAAGAAATTATCTTTTACCAGTACGGAACAAGAAAGGGAAGAATTTAAGGGAAAACTTATAGATAAAATTGAAAAAATAAAAAAGAGTGATTTCAAGGCAACACCGGGCTGGAATTGTAAATTTTGTGATTTTAAAGATATTTGTGAGTTTAGAAAACTTTAATAATTAATAATCAATTATAATTAATCATTGATAAGTTATATGGCTGGTAATAAAATTTTTGGTGGTATTCTATTGGTGTTAGGTATATTTATTATTCTATGGGGGCTTTATTCCTCATATAGCATTTTTAAGGGTAACGCTGTTTTGCCTCAAGTTTTTAAGTCCACGGAATTAATGGGAGAAGACATATTAATTCAAGAAAGCAATACAACGAACCTAACACCAGAAGAAATTCAAAAGAATATGGAAAAAGCAGTAGGGGAGCAATTAGCAAA
>CAZLVZ010000020.1:0-9143 GCA_964563465.1 uncultured Candidatus Saccharibacteria bacterium
GCTTTTTTCAATAACTGTAGGAATTAAATTCATAATGACTAATGATTAATTATTTTTGTAATTTTTGCGAGTAAATGTCTAACAATTTAATTTTAATTCAAAACCGGTCTTTTTAATTTCGTTGAAGAAAGCGCTATCTGTCGCAAAATCCTCCTCTGTAAATCCAACTGGTTCTAACCCTGCCATAACCTCTTCTTTTTTTCTTTTCGTAAGTAAAAAATTTATAGCTTTTAATGTATTCTTAAATTTTGGAGAGATAATACAAACATCAACATCTGACCAAGTATGCGTTTTCCCCGTAGCTTGAGAGCCAAAAATCATTACCCGTTTAATTGATAACTTTTCTTCTTCTAACAAGCGCTGGGTATAATTCTTAACTATTTTAGCTACCCTTTTTGAAATTCCTTTTTCAACCATAAAAGCAAATTTTTAGTAAATTTCTTTTAATTATAGTCATATATTTTCATATTAGTCCGATATTTTTAAATATCAAATAACAAAATTCTCGGGCTTCATGGTTTTAAATTAAATTATCTTTTCCTAAGAAACAAACCTCGATAATCTATTTAATTAAATTTTCCAAAAACTGCAATGTTTTTTCTTGCTCTATTCTTTCTTTAAGATAGCTCTTCAACGCTACCTGGTCAATCTCCTGCTTGGTTTTCTCATTAGCTGGGTGCTCTAAAAACATCTTAACTTCTTTTTCAACCTCGTCTTCTTCAGCGTCAATCTTTTCTAATTTCTGAATCTCTCTTAAGATTAAAATCTTTTTAATTTTCTCAATAATTTTAGGTTTCAAGGAGTCCTCTAACTCTTTTTCGCTCTTTTTATTTTTTTTCAAATAATCCTCAAACGATATTTTAAGAAAATTTGTAACATTTCTTTTTAATTCCTCCATCGCTCTTTCTTTTTCCCTTAAAGTTAAAACTTCTGGCACAGAAAATGAGCAATCCTTGGATATCTCGTTCAAAATCTCATCTCTTACTCTTTGTTTCTCTGTTGTTTCCTTTTCTTTTTTTATTTGCGCACGAATAGTTGTTTTTAGCTCTTCTCCCTTACCAAAACTTATTTTCTCTTGTTGCTCTTTTGGCATTTTATCTTTTACGTCCTGAAGCTGTTTAATCGCTTCCTCAACTTCTTCGTCTTTGATAATTACTTCCTGTTTTTTGACTTTTTGAGCCACCTTTCTATAATCTGATAATTTTATTTCCGGAAGAATAGAAATAATCGCCTTAAATTCTAAAGGATTATTAAATGCTAATTTTAAAATTTCAATTTCCGGCGAACCTAATGGTTCCAAACCGTTATTTTTAATAGCTTGGAGATAAAATTCCTCTACTGCTATGGGAGCGGCTTGAGATAAAATCTTTTCTTGTCCAATTTCTTTAAGAACTATTTCTTTTGGAACTTGGCCTTTACGAAATCCTTTCATTTCAAAATTTTGGACAATTTCTTTTTCCGTTTGAGCTATAAACTTTTTAATATCCTCAAATGGAACTATAATTTTTATTTCCTTTTTTGTTGATGTTATTTCTTTTACAAAACTTTCCATTATAATAATTAATTAATGATTATTTACGCGAATAATGCTAAGGATATTAGCGCGACAACACTAATCAATTTAATCAAAATATTTAGAGAAGGCCCTGCCGTATCTTTGAAAGGATCTCCCACAGTATCTCCAATCACAGCTGCCTTGTGGGCATCTGAACCCTTGCCTCCTAAATTTCCAGCTTCAATGTATTTCTTCGCATTGTCCCATGCCGCTCCAGCGTTAGCCATAAATAAGGCCAAAAGAAATCCGGAGCTTAAAGCGCCAACCAATGTCCCTGCCACTGCCTCTACTCCTAAAAACAAGCCAACAAGAATTGGAGTAAAGACCACTAAAAGACCAGGAACAATCATTTCTTTTAATGCTCTTTTAGTAGCAATATCCACGCAAGAGCCATAATCAGCCTTTTCCTTCCCTTCCATCAATCCAACCTTTTCTCTAAATTGTTTTCTAACTTCTTTAACTATATCCAAAGCTCCTCTGCTGACACCCTTCATCGTAAGGGCAGAAAAAAGAAAGGGAAGCATTGCTCCGATAAACAATCCAGCTAAAAGTTTAGGGTCTAAAAGATTTATGCTTTCTAAATTTATTTTCTGAGCATAGGTTGCTAACCAAGCTAATCCAGCCAAAGCAGCTGCTCCGATAGCAAATCCCTTTCCAACCGCTGCTGTACTATTGCCTACGGCGTCTAATGCTTCAACTCGTTTGTGTACCGCTTCTTCCATTCCTCCCATTTCCGCTATGCCTTCAGCGTTGTCAGCGATAGGACCATAACAATCAGTTGAAAGATTAATGCCCAGCACACCAAGAATACCTAGAGACGCTAAGGCGATACCATAAAGACCTGAAAAATGATAAGCCAAAATGATAGTTATTGCCACAGCCAAAACAGGTAAAACGGTGCTTCTAAATCCAACAATTAGGCCTTCTATAATAACACTGGAAGGGCCACTTTGAGCAGCTTTAGCAATTTGCATTGTTGGTTTCTTTTTCTCGGAAGTATAATATTCCGTTGTTTTTCCTATTAATAATCCCGCGCCCAAACCAAGAGTAATAGCCCAAAATTGACTAAGATCGTGGAAAAAATAACTCGTAAGAAAATAGGCACCAAAAAGCATTAAAAAATTTGCAATGATTACTCCTTTCTCCATTGCTTTTCTTACTTTGTCTGTTTGTTTTAAAAATTCTTCTTTGTTTTCTTCTTTTGATTCTTGCGAAACTTTAACAAAAAGAGATCCCAAGAAAGAACTAACGATTCCAATTGCAGCTAAAAGCAATGGGAAAACAAAACCCTTAATATTATAGATAGCGCCACCAATAAGCATGGCGGCGATAATTGTGGAGACATAGGATTCAAAAAGGTCAGAACCCATTCCAGCGATATCTCCCACATTATCTCCAACTTGATCAGCGATAACTGCTGGATTACGAGGGTCGTCTTCTGGAATACCTTTTTCAACTTTTCCGACTAAGTCTGCGCCGACATCAGCGCTTTTTGTAAATATTCCTCCTCCAACTCGCATAAATAGTGCGACAAGAGAAGCACCTAAAGCAAAATTAATTAAAAGTCCTGGTTGCTTGAAAATGAACCAGACCGCAGTAACTCCAAAAAGTCCAAATCCAACTACCAAAAACCCCATTACTTGTCCTCCGCAAATAGCCGTATTGAATGCTTGACTAAAACTTTTTTGTGCAGAACAACTGGTTTTTACATTAGCTGAAGTAGAAACCATCATGCCCACATAACCAGCCAAGCTGGAAATAATTGCTCCGCTTAAAAAAATCAAACCGGGAATAATATCTTTATTAAGAATAACGAGCCCTATGGCAGCCAAAAGAAAAATCAAAGACATTGTCTTAAATTCTCTTTTAAGAAATACTTGTGCGCCTTCTTTTATGGCTTTAGCAATCTCTCTTATTTTCTCTTCTCCAGAATCAATCTTATTCAGACGCTGAATCAGAAAAAAGACAAAGAAAAGATCTAATACGGCAACGATAAAAGGAACATATATTAAATTCATAACTTTAGAAAATTAAATTAATTTTTTATTTCTTTTTTTCTTTAATTTTTTTCTTTTTAACTTCTTTTTTAGGACTCTTTTCTGTTTTCTTTTTAGCTTTTTTCTCTTTTTTCTCTTTCTCAACCTCTTTTTCTTCTGTCTCTGCTACCTCTTTATCTCCCTCTGCTTTAACATCTATTTTCCATCCAGTTAATCTAGCGGCTAAGCGAACATTTTGCCCTCCCTTGCCAATTGCCAAGGATAATTGATCTTCTGGCACAATAGCCGTCGCCTTACCTTTCTCTTCAACTTTAATTTCAGAAACCTTTGCTGGAGACAAAGCATTGCTTATAAAATCGTCTGGCTTGTCTGACCATTGGATAATATCAATTTTTTCTCCGCCAAGTCCATTGATAACAGCCATTACTCTTGTTCCTCTCTGACCGACCATTGCTCCTATAGGGTCAATACCTTCTTCAGTTGAAGCCACAGCAAGCTTAGTTCTAAAGCCAGGCTCTCTGGCTATGCTTTTAATCTCTACTTGCCCAGTAGCAACTTCTGGAACTTCAATCTCAAATAGCTTAGTTACAAATTTTGGATAAGCTCGAGAAAGTGTCATATTCGGTCCTCTGGATGTTGATTCTACACTTTTTAAATAAAGATTCATCCTCTGTCCCACTGTATAATCCTCTCCTGGTATTTTTTCGGCTGGCATCAAAACCCCCAATGCTTTACCTATATCAAAAAATACGCTATTACCTTCTATCCGCTGAACAATACCAGAAACGACTTCTCCTTCTTTTGATTTATACTCTTCTAAAATGGCGTTTCTTTCCGCTTCTTTTAATCTCTGTAAAATAACTTGTTTCGCTGTTTGAGCGGCAATTCTTCCATAACTGGCATCTGCTTCCATCGGAATTGATAATTCTTCTCCTGCCTTTATCTTTGGATCTCTTTCTTTTGCTTCGGTGAGTATTATGTGTTTTCTAATATTAAAACGAACCTTTTTGTCTTCATCTCCTGAATCTTCTTCTGTAATCTTTTCTCTTTGCGTTTCTTGTTTATCTTTCAATTCTTCTAACTCTTCTTCGGAATAAATCATATCTTCATTAACCACTTCCAAAATCTGCCAAAATTTTATTTCGCCAGTTTCTGGATTTAATTTTGCTTGAATGTTTTCTCCTTTTCTGTCGTTATCCTTTTTATAGGCAGCCGCTAATGCTTGCTCAATAACTCCTATCACTGTGTCGTAACTAATGCCTTTTTCTTCGGCAATTTGAGAGATAGAAGAGGCGAGAACTTTTAGATCTTCCATATGTTTAAGTTATAAATAATTATTTAGAAAAAATGGCCCAATTCCTTGGACCTTCGTTCTTAATATACACTATCAAAAAAGCATCGATTATGTCAAGCAATAAAATCTATTTATCTCAATCTTGAAAAATCATCAACAGTAATACCAAAATCTTTTAGAATAGATTTTATTGTTTTCCTTTTAATAATTTTTGAACCGTGTTTGGGAATAGTTGTTTGTTGTCCGTCGGAATCCCTTCTCCAAATCTCATGACTACCCTTTGCTTCTCTACAAAGATAAAAACCAAGCTTCTTGGCTACCTTAACGACTTGGCGATAATTAACGATTGGGAATTTCTTTCCCCATGTGCTTATGATTTAACTAAAATTGGTAAACTAAAATTAACACCTTCCTGCTTCTCTATCATCACGCCAGGAATAAATTCTTTATGTTTTTTACGAATCGCAATATGCGCCTTAATTACATCTTCAATATTTTCAATCGCCTCTGCGTAACTATCGCCTTCTGCGTGACATCCCTGTAAAACTGGACAATCAACGAAATAACCCCCCTCTTCGCAGGATTCAATGACAATTGGATATAAGAGAATTTTTGAAAATTTCTTTACCATGTTTTTATTATGTCTCTTGTCAAAAGAAATGTCAAGAATTAAATATTCTCAAAATGTTTAATTTTCGCTTTGTGAAAGTTAAAATTCAAAACAATTGCCAAAACATCAATCTGCCATTGCGAATTTAATGATATTTTGTGCTCATCAAGCCAAATTTCGGCTATTTTTATTATTGTTTCTTTCTTTTTAGCATCAACCCTTTGCTCTGGGGACAAGCCCTTCTCTGATGAAAGCGTTTTAACTTCACAGAATATAATGACCTTATCTTTTCTGGCAACAATATCAATCTCGCCGAGTTTCATGGACCCAACATGTTTTTCAAAATTCCTGTCTAATATCTTACAACCTTTATTCTTCAAATATTTGACTCCGATGTCTTCTCCCAATTTACCAACTTCTTGATTTCTAAACATAATTAAAATTCAAAATAACATTTATTCGTAACTTTCAATCCAATCGCCTCAACGACGCCTGTCTTTAATTCTAAAACATATTTTGCTTCTTTTTTGGGATTAATGGTTTCGTAAATGTCTGCTTTGCAGGGGAGAGCATCTTTTTTTATAAAAACAACCTTTTGTCCTTGGCTAATCCAAATTATATCTAAAGGAATTAATGTATTTTTCATCCAAAAACTATAAATCCCTTGTTTTGGGAAAACAAAAAGCATTCCATTGTCTTTTTGAAGCTCTTGCCTGAACATTAATCCCTGTGTCCTTTTTTGAGGCGTATCCGCCAATTCAACAGAAAAACAATTCTCTTCAAAACAAATCTTCTTGGGTTCAAAATTTTTATCGTCTACTATATGTAAAACAAAGATTGAAAAAGCAACAAACAAAAGTGCAAAGAATAAAAAAATTATTATAAAAAATACCTTTAATTTAATAATCATAATTTCTGTGGACCTGATGGGAGTCGAACCCATATCTCCTCAATGCGAATGAGGTATTCTGCCATTAGATTACAGGCCCGACTAAAAATTCTTAATGAGTAATGCGAATTTAGGATTTTTGTCGTCCTGAGGGCGTCAGCCCGAAGGACTACCCCAAAACGACTCTTACTCTAAGTGAAGATACTTTTTTGGGACGAATCAATAAAACTTTTCCCTTAAAAACTTTTTGGATTTTCTTTGCTAAATTCTTTGCGGATTGACTACTGTTTGTCAAAATCTTTAACATTCCTTTGGCAATTGTTTCAATAGAAATAATTGCTTGTTTTTGTTCTTTTTGAAAAAAATCTTCTTCAAACCTGTTAATCAATTCTTCAACTCTCTCCTCGTCTGCCTTGGAAATATTTTCTATTATAACCTCTCCTTGTTTCTTTTGTTCAAAAAAATTTCTCATAAAATTAAGATGATCGTAAGAATCCGTCGGGGTGCCCGGACTCGAACCGGGAATCACGCGCATCCGAGGCGCGCATGTTAACCAATTACACTACACCCCGTTACGAAACCCAGTATTTCTTTTTAGTCATTTCGTCTCGCTTAGTAACAATTTTATTCCTCTTCTCCTTGGCAATCTTGGCTAAATTATCAAGCTCTTTGTCGGAAATTTTACCAAGTTCTTTTATTTTTTTCTCTAAATAAATTTTCTTGTTATTTTTCGGCTCTTTCAAAACATCGCCCAACAAAATACTAAGAATTTCTCCAATTTTTTGTCCCGGCTTTATTCTCAAAATTTCCATAATCTCTTTACCTCCAATTTTCAATTTGCCAACATCAATAGGGTCAAGGGCAACCTTCTCTGCTATATATTGAAAATGCCTTAGCTTATATGGAAGTGCTTTAGGACAACCAGAACCAATTCTATCGCACATCCTCACTTGAACTAATTCTTCTAAATTCTCTGGACCCAATCTTCTTAATAATCTTCTAACCGAAGATGCGTGAACTTCGTCAACATTATAATAGAAAAGATGGAATCTAACTAATTTAATAATCTTTTCGCTATCCTTTTTTGAAAACTTCAAACGAGAAAGAAGTTGGGCGCACATTTTTGCCCCCACTATTTCATGATTGTAAAAAGTAGAATCAAGCCCTTCTCCCTCTTTAACTCTTGGTTTGCCAATGTCGTGCAAAAGAGCAGCTACTCGCACAAATTTATTAAAACCTTGTTTAGCTCCAAAATCTAAGGCACGAATTGAATGTTCATAAACATCATATATATGATGTTTGTTCTGTCCAACTTTATAACCTTCTAAAAGTTCTGGCATAATATATTCCAAAAGTCCTGTTTCTCTTAATAATTCTATACCATCCATCGCTCTTTCTGTCATAATAATCTTTAACAGCTCGTCTCTGATTCTTTCTTTGGAAATAAGCTTCAATAGACCGGCGTTTTTTTTAATCTCTAAAAAAGTTTTTTTCTCTATTTGAAAACCCAAGGTTGTAGCAAATCGTACCGCTCTCATTAAACGCAAAGCATCTTCCTTAAATCTCTTTTCTGGCTTTCCTACCGCCTGAATAATTTGAGCTTTAAGGTCTTTCCGCCCACCAAAAGGATCAATATAATTTCCTTTTGTATCTAGGGCAATAGCATTAACGGTAAAATCCCTTCTTGCTAAATCCTGTTCAATGGTTTCTGCCCAGCTTACATTGTCTGGATGGCGCTTATCAGTATATTTTTCTTCTGTTCTAAAGGTAGTAATCTCTATTTCTTTCAAATTTTCTTGTTTGCTATCCGTTAAAACAGTTATTGTCCCGAACTTATTTATATTAAAGCTTTTTGGAAAAATCTTAGCCATTTCTTTCGGTTTAGCATTTGTGGCAATGTCCCAATCGTTTGGCTCAATCCCTCGCAACAAATCCCTAACACATCCACCAACAACAAATGCTTGGAAATTTTTCTTTTCCAATTTTTCAATTACTAATTTAACTTGTTTGGGAATGTTCATCATTTTTAATCCTATCCTAAATCTTGCTGTTTTTCAATTCTATTGCTAACATACATATATAATATATGTTTTAAGCCCCCGTAGCTCAACTGGATAAAGTGCCGCGCTTCGGACGCGGAGATTGTAGGTTCGAATCCTATCGGGGGCACAATCGTCATTTTCGTGGTCCAAATTAAAAATTAAGAGTTAGAGCTATGAACAAAAAAACAAAAATTTTAATTATTGGCTTGTTTGTTGGTTGTTTTCTTATCGCAAGTCAAGCATCGGCGGCAGGATTAGTCCCTTGCGGACAGAGGGAAGACGATCCCAGTACTACTATAATCGAAAGCTCTCCCTGCACTCTTTGTCATTTTTTTGTTCTTATTGAAAATATTCTCGAATTCGTGTTTTTTAAGTTAACTCCGCCCTTGGCCCTGTTAATGTTAATCATTGGCGGAGCAATGTTTATGCTTGCAACTGGCGATCCACAAAAAGTGACACAAGCAAGAAAAATAATCACTTCTGTCTTAATCGGAATAGTAATAATTTATGGATCTTTCTTCTTGATTGGACTACTTTTACAATCAATCGGCTTAGCTGTGTGGACAACAGATATTTACCACGGTTGGTGGGAAAACGGAATGTTCAGCATTGATTGTCCAATACCCTAAACCGTTAGCTTTACAAAAATATAAAAAAGATATAAAAAGTATTTAAATATCTATCGTTTTTCTTTTTTAAAAGCCCCGCTAGCTCAATTGGTAGAGCAATAGACTCTTAATCTACAGGTTGGAGGTT
>CAZLVZ010000021.1:0-9129 GCA_964563465.1 uncultured Candidatus Saccharibacteria bacterium
GAATATTGAAGAATCATCTTTGCTAAAGAATCTTTTTCGGTAATTTTTTTATTATCAAATTCTAAAATAATATCATCTCTCTTGATTCCAACGGCTTCCGCAGGGCTATCAGGAACAACAGCTATCTCCGTTTCTTGTCCTTGCCCATCTCTCCCAACCCAAGCTCCGGACTCTACTAGTAAATCGTTTGCCTTACTTATTTCTTCGGTAATGTGAGTATAGTAAATACCTAAAAACGGATAAACAATTTTTCCTTCTTTTTTAACTTGCTCAATGTCTCTTTTTGCCATATTTATCGGCAAACTAAAACCAATATTTTCTCCGCTGGTTGAACGGGCAACATTGATACCAATCACTTCACCAGCTAAATTAAGCAACGGGCCTCCAGAATTTCCAGGATTAATAGCTGCATCAGTTTGAATAATCCCCTCTAAACTCTCTGCTGTACCAGCGCCAGTAGCAATAATATTCCTGCCTAATCCAGACACTACACCAACAGAAACAGTGTTTTGAAACTCTCCTAATGCGTTGCCAATAGCAATAACTGTCTGGCCGATTTGTAATTTTGAAGAATCGCCAAGCTTCACCGAAAAAAATGATTTTTTCTCTTCATCTGCCACATCAGATTGATCAATCTGAATAATGGCTAAATCATAAAAAGGATCTCTAGCTAATATCTTGGCAGGATATTTTTCTCCGCTATTAAGAAGTACGATATATTCAGCATCTTCCTCTGAAATAACATGCTTATTTGTTAAAATCATCCCGTCTTTAGAAATAATAAATCCCGTGCCACTGCCAATTTCTTTTTTTTCAGTTCCTTTTTCTCGATATTTGGGAATTTGAAGATCACCAAAAAAATCAGAGCCCAGCGGATCAATATAATATTTTTCTAAAATAGGAACATCCTTGCTAATAATAATGCTTACTACTGAAGGCGATACCTGTTTTACTGTTTGAATAGTTTTCTCCTCTTCAGTGGTTTGAGGTAAATACTTTTCTTCAACAATGGTTGTATTTTTCCGAATGATAGGTGCTCTTTGATTTTCCAATAGATCAAAAATATGATCTTCCCAATAAAGATTGGTAAAAACGGCGCCTGCGACGCCTGAAAGAATGGCCACGAAAACAATAAGCAAAGCTAGTATTCCATGTCTAGGTTGTCGTCTTTTCTTAAAAATTTTCTTCAAGTCAATGTTCTGATTAAAAATTTTCTTCATTTTTTAATATTATTATCATTCATAATATAATTCCCCTTCACCCAGGCCCCCTACAATAGAAAAAGCGGGAACGGAGCGGAGCTAATTAATGATTAATAATATGGGGCAAGAAAATAAAACAGGCCACTATTCCCGCGCCAATGATTGACATCAGCACTGCTGCGGCTGCCAAATCTTTAATCATCCTAATCTTCGGATTATGGTTTGAATCAATTAAATTAGTAACTCTTTCTACTTGAGTGTTCATAAGCTCTATACTTAAAACTAAAAAAATACAAAAAACAACCATTGCTCTTTCAACGGATACGAGGGGAAAATAGAACATAAAGAAAACGACCGTAATGCTAACAAAAATTCCTATTCGGAGCGTGTTCTCTTCTTTTATTGCAATTTTAACTCCAGAAAATGCAACTTTAAAACTTTTTCCTAATTTTTTTAAATCAATTATCATTTGTCATAATGATTAAATTTATAATTAAAAATATTCGTTTTTATTGGACCGAAAATAAGAATATAAACATTGGCAAATAGATATTTTAGATAAGGTTTTATCCATCCATCCTTTTTAAAACGACGAGTGCTAATATAAGGTTTTGTTGACTTTATTATACCAAATTTTCCATATCTTCTTCCATCGCGAGCATAAGACACGTCTTCACAAATCTTTATTTCTTCATCAAACCCGTGAATATTTTTGTGAATGTTTTTTTTAGAAAAAATTACCATGCAGGCCATGGGCATTATTTTTTGGCCTATTCTTAAAAAAATATTACAAAATACAGCGAATAATAATTTTGTAAATAGCGTCTCATCTTGTGCTGACAAATAAAAACCCGCAACTCCCAAATCCCTTCTTTTAATCTCTGCCAATATTTTCCTTAAAAAATCTTTTGGCAATGAAATATCAGCATCTATGAACAGTAAAAAATCTCCCTTGGCTATTTTTGCTCCTTCATTTCTTGCTTTAGCTGGCAATCCACCTTCAACAATTTTACAGCTAAATTTTTTAGCAATTTCCCTTGTTTTATCTTCCGAATTAGCATCTGCAACAATAATCTCTAACTCCTCCTTAAAGTCCTGTTCTTTAATTGATCTAAGTAATTTGGGAAGATATTTTTCTTCGTTAAGTGTTGGGATAATAATTGAAATCATCTATTAGTTTAATCAATTTTTTGGATTTTGCCAAGTTTTTCGCTCTCGTCCTCCCTTGTTGGACGAGGGCGGGAGTGAGGTAAGTAGAGAGAGCGAGAACGAAAGTTCTTTTTTGCTATTTTTCAAAAAATCTTATAAGCTCAATTAAATAGCTCTTTTACATCTTTATGGAGGTGGTTCTTGAGGAAAAATTGTTGAGTTTCTCGTAGTATCTCAAAAAATATCAAAAGGGGGATTATCAACATGAAAAAGACTACTATGTTTGTTGCTCTGCTTTTCTTCTGCGGAATTGTTGTAATAGCCATGCCTCTGTGTAGTTACTATTACTCGGGCATAAACACGGATATTTCCAGTTTAGACACGGACTTTTCCTTAAGCTATAGAGGAGAAACAAACAGCACTGCCGGCAAAATCAATGTCGATTATACGCGATTGTTTAATTCTCTAAGCTTTGGTTTCGATGTTTTCTTGGAAAGCAAAATTTATGCTTTCGCACTCAATCCATCTTATTTCTCTATAGCAACGGGAGGAAATTTCAAATACTTTTTTTCTCCTGACAAGCCATTTTTTGGCTTTGCTGGAATCGATGGAGATCTCTCTTCTTCCAACCAAAAGATTGGATTGAACATCAAAACTGGATTAGGGTATGGTCGTTTCGTTGATGTAACACCGTTAGCTAAAACAGCGAGAATAATCACTTATCTATTGGAAAAAGAAGTCATTTTTGAAAGCCCGAGCGAGACGGAAATGATAAGCCTTGCATACGAGATTGCAAACCTCCCTCTTACTTATCATAATTCAATCACAGAGCTTCTTGGCGTTCTTCAAGAAATGATAGGAAGAGCCAATATAGTTAGTGATAAGGGAATTCAAGAAGATGAAATTCAAGGAATGAAAAGTATTATAGAAGACAAAGGATTTGTTCGCTATTGTGGTGGAGATATCAAACTTGGCATTGGGTATGGATTGTCGAATTCTACGGAAGAGAATAACAATTTTCTGTTTGTCTTGGGCTTCAATTATGCCTTTGCCGCTACTCCACAGATTCAAATCTTAACTCTATCCTCAATGTCAAGTTCATTTGGAAACTTCTTCCAGAATCCTCAAATAAAGTTTGCAATAGATTATGACCATATTCTTTCTGAAAAAGTTGAGGTCATTTCGTCGTATTGCTTCTCGAGAAAAAAATCAGAGAATGTTCTTTCAAACCTTCATAACATATCACTTAATCTGATATGGACATTAACCGAAAAAATGCGTCTAACATTAGGAATGCGTTTTATATATAAACCGAACGAACACGAATGGATTTCCGAGATTGATCTATTCGTGGGCGCAGACCTCCTATAATTTTCAATCTCGACAATCACCCCTGGACCTGCTTCGCGTGGGTCCTTTTTTTTATTTAATCAATACCTTTTAGCATCTGTTAATAAAAACATTTTAGGATATAAAACAAAAAAAGACCTATTAGGGACTTTAAAATTGGGGTAAGGAGATGGTGCGCGAATGCGAACCATCTCCCTCAATTTTGCGCTCCGACATTTGATGTTTCGTCGGATAACGCACAGCCGATTCCCTCGGCTAAAGATCAAATCGAATCGGACTAAGCTTTAAGGCAGCTAAGGCCAGTGCATCATATCCTCCTATGATTATCGAAGATGTTCGACAATTCATCGGTCGGGTTCTCTTAACGGGGTGTCATCCGATTCGCATGAACCTTCCTTACAAGCATAGACATCGCACCTCCTTCAAATCTCCTTCTACGGCTTATCGAGAAGCTTGTAGGTTCAGAGACCTGTTTTGATATTGTCAATATATCACAAAAGCCTAAGAATGTCAAGGGTTCTACCATAGATTCTTGGCTTCATCCCAAATCTCCGAATTATTATGTTTTGTTTTCATCCAATACCACCATTCTGCGCCCCAAAGATAAATTGAATCTTCACCCGTGTTCTGACCAAATTGAGTCATTTTTTTAAATCTTTCCAAATTCATTGTTTTGTCTTGTTCTTTTAAAGTAGAATCATACATAAGTGTTGGGCTCCAAGGCTCTGCCTGCAACTCAACACACATAACCTCTTTACCAAACAACTTGTTAATCAACCATCCCTTCCTGGCATAATAAATTGGGGGAAATGGGTAGGTAAAATACATTTTAAATTGACTAATCCAAACTTTTTTATAAAGCGTATGTCCAACAATATCGCCAAAACGAGCGGCCTTAAACCATAAAGGGAATTCTCCGCTTTCCGTAACTACCGTAGACCTATTCTGGTCATCTAATGATTTAACTAAGCTGACTTCTTCTCGTAGAAAATTCTCGTCTGGCGGAGGACATTCGCCAAAAAAGAAAAAGGGCTCATTCTCTACTTGCCAATATTCTATGGCAGGACTGTCTTTGTATCTCAAAACAATGTTTTCAATTAAATCTAAAACTTTCTCTTGTTGTTCTCTTTCGTTCAAACTCTTCGCCCAGTCGGGAAAATGGCATTCTGGCCAGCGAGGCACTCGTCTGCCCATAACAAGCATTACTTTTGCTTCTCTTTTTTCGGCCTCTTGAATCTGCCAATCTAAATCAGAAAAATTATAATTTCCCGGCTCTTTTTCTATTGAATCCCAATAAGCAATAAGCTTCAAATGATCCACCTTTAAATCATCCAATATCGCCAAATAATTTTCTTTCCAATCTAAACCCAATAATTCAGCGTGCTTTTGTGAAAAAGCCACTCCCCAATTAATCTTTTCTGCTATCTTTGCTTTTCCAACAAAGAAAAAACAAAAAAGAATTAAAAGAGTTAAAAGAATAAACCAAAAAATAATTTTTACAATTTTGAGCATATTAATTTGTTCTTAAATTATTAAATTTAATGTTGGTTAATTTGTCACATCAAGACTGTTGTTCTGGCAAATTTTTCCATAAACTTCTGCGCTACGGCGAGGCTTTCGTTGAAAATTATTGTAATCAACTTCTATTAGACCAAAACGCGGTTTAAATCCATCTGCCCATTCAAAATTATCAATCAGAGACCAATGGAAATATCCTTGAACATCCACTCCTTCTTGAATGGCTTTATGAACCCATTTTAAATGGTCGATAATAAACTGCGGGCAATATTTATCTTCGGCATCAGCTATGCCATTCTCGGTAATATAAATTGGCTTCTTATATCTTTTAAGTTCTTTCAAAACATGATAAATTCCTTCGGGGAAAATTTCCCAATCTAAATCAGTTCTTTTATTGTCGCCATCTTTCAGTCCAATTGGAAATTTTACTTTTTTATGGAAGTAATAATTCAAACCGACAAAATCCGAATAAATTTTTACCTTATTTAAAAAATATCTATTCCAAAAATAGTCAATCAAGAAAACGGAAAACTTATCTAAAAAAGATTTCTTTTTCAGGGGCTCAAAAAATGTGTTATTTGTAGCAAGACCAATTTTTGCTTTTCCATCAATTTTCCGAATAGCCTTATACGCCGTTTTATGGGCTCTAATCATATTGGAAAGAACTTTAAATATTTTAAAAAATCCTTTTTTACCTGGTGGCCAACTGCACTCCATATATCCTTGGCCAATATAAACTAATGGCTCATTAATTGTAATCCAAAAATCAACATACTGACCAAGATTTTTGACGACAAACTCTGCGTAGCGAGCGAAATATCCAATAACTTTCTTGTTCTCCCAACCACCTTCGTCAGATAACCATTGAGGATTAGTGAAGTGATGTAATGTAATAAAAGGGATAATATTTCGCTTATGCAAGGCTAAAAGAACTTTTTTATAATGTTCTATTTCTTCTAAATCCCATCTCCCTTTTTCTGGCTCGATGCGGGACCATTCAATCGAAAAACGATAAGCATTGTTGTGTAAAATATCTTTTGCTAAATCAAAATCTTCTTCGTATCTGTGATAGTGGTCGCAAGCCATTCCGGCATCTTTCCATTTTGCCCAATCGCAATTTTTAATTTCCCCCTCAACCTGATAGGCTGAAGTAGCGGTGCCCCAAAGAAAATTTTCAGGAAATTTTAACTTCATAAAATAGAATTACTAACCTATTGATAAAATTATTAAACCAACTATCACTAAAATAATAGCAAATATCTTTTTCAAGAGAATTGGTTTTGTGATTTTTTCAGACAAAATTTTTGGCATTTTGTAAGAGAGAATTATTGTAAAAACAAGAATAAAAACATATCTTATTCCTTCCATTGCATTAATAAAGGCAAGATACATTATTGGAGCCAAATATATTGCTAAGCTTTGCAAAATCCCTGCCCCAGCCCCTATTATTTGATTAAACAAAAAAATAACAGCCAACTTAGGATTCTGAAATAACGCTTTTTTCTTTTTAATTTTAATTTTTTCAAATAATTCCTCTCTAACTTCTTTAAAAAATATAAACAAAAGAGCAGTCAGAAAACCACCAATCCTAAGCCAAATAAGTCCGGAAATAAAGGACTGTTCCAAAAAAATAATTTTTGTTGTAACAAAACTTAAAGCAAATAAAAAAGCAGTCAAAATTGAAAGCCCTAAGCTCTTTTTATTAATAATCTCTTTTCCTTTCCAGGTAATTAGAATACTTCCTGAAATCAACAGCAAAAAAGAGATAATTTTTAAATAACTTAAACTCTCCAAGGGAGTGCCTTGCTGCCAAGCAAAAAGATAACTCAAACATAAGGTAAAAATTGGTAAAATGCCTCCAATTGCTGGAATAATTCTTGAAATTTCATAACGCCGTAATGCCTCATAAAGCGAAAGCAAAGCAAAAATCCATAAAGCACCAGATAAGATTGCCAAGCCCGCTATAAATAAATTTGGTATTTCGAAACCAAAAGGAATAAGAACTAAAACCAGAATTCCTAAAATACCAACATAAAAAGCATAAACTTTCGGTCTAATAAGACGCCCAGTTAAAAGAATCTCATCAACTAAAGCAGTGAGAGATAAAAGAAAATAGGCAAGAATTGTGAAAATTATCCAAAGCATATTAGTAATTCTCTGCTATTATTTTCTGAATATTTAAAGTTCCTAATTTTTCTGCTTCAATAAATCCTTGCATGGCTGCTTCGGCTAATCGACCACTATCCAGAAAGTCAAAAAGCCATTGATGGGAGTAAACTGGATTTTCCTGTAACACTCCAGAACCAAGTGTGAGTAACCACTTCCTGTTAAAACTTTCTTGAGAGCCAATTATTGGAGCGATTATAATCGGTAAACCAAGTCCAGTATAGAAAGAAAGCTCGCTGGGTTTAGTCCAGAGAACATCTGTTTTTCTTAACGCAAGATTAAATTGTTTAAAATAATCTTCTATTTTAGGGGCAAAAAGAACTTCTATGCTACTACCCAAATATTCTTTTAATCCTAAATATGTAATTCTCTCTAAAAAATATTTTTTAACTTCCTCTCTGATCCCGGCTACTAAAATTAATTTAATCTTTTTTTCTTTAATCGCTTGTTTTAAACTTCCAGCGATTCTTATTCCTATTTCTTTTTGGGCCCCAGCTCCTCCCACGGCAAACATTATTGTTAATAGCCGTTTTGATTTTTTTGGCAAAACGCCCAAATGCTTTTCAATAAGCACTTTGTATTTTTGAAAATAAGTTTTTTTCGGATCAAGATGAAAAAGCCGTTCTTTTAAATCCTTTTTTAAAATTTCTAATTTTGCTGTGCCGATATTTTCCATCGGTAATGGATATCCAGTCAAAAAAATATTTTCTTTTTTGACTCCGTAAAGCTTTAATCGATTAGTTGTCCAAGTATTAGGGGTAAAATACTTTATTCTACTTTTAGAAGGATTTAATGATGCCCAAGTTCTTGAAATGTCAGCGTCACAAACTATGCAATAGATATCATTAGGATAGTTAAACGCTTCGGCCATATATGCTGGGGTAAAAAAAGTAGTAATAAAAGGAATCGGATTTTTTGACAACTTTTCAATTAGGTCTTTTCCACATCCTTTTTTTATTCTCTTTAGTTCTTGTTTTAGTTGAAGATTAGGTTTTGAGAGATCCCGTTTAGGATAAAAATTAAGTATTTTCTGAAAATTGTCAAAAAATCCAAATGCTGGTTCCCCAACTATAGGTAACCTCTTAAATTTACTGATAAATTCATAACCCTTTCTTCCCAACTCCCAAATCCTCTTATCTTTATTGGGAATTCCCGTATAATCATTGGCATGAATAATTTTTCCTTCTGGAGCCAAATCTTTCAATGGAGCAGATGTTCTCTGGTGACCATAGCCCATATTAACATCTACTATCCATGCCTTTGCTTTTGAATTTTTCTTTTTCATCTTTTCTTTATTTATTTTAACAAAATTAATTGTTTTCGGCTACCCATTACTATTGACAAAACAATTAAAGTAAATAATAATAAAAATGCACAGCGCCTCCTTGAAGCGGAGAGAGGCAGGGAGAGGTCACTATCGACCAACAGTCTGGGAATCAACACAACCACCCTGCCCAGAGGGCTTATCGATCCTTCCTACCTTTCTCTTTTCCGTAATGACGGCACATTGACAACTACACAACCGGGAGAATATCTCTTTCTTCCATTGTCGCCTTGACAGCAGCGGCGTATGCACACTGGGGGCGAGCACTAGCTCACCCCCGATCCTATTTTTCCATCACAAATGGAATTTTTTTATTTCAAGAAAGCGAAAAAGAACACCATGGCTTTAGCTGTGGGGATCTATTTCTAAAACCCCAGAATCTTGAATCTGTGTTCTTTTTTCCAATGCCAAATCAAAATG
>CAZLVZ010000022.1:0-8665 GCA_964563465.1 uncultured Candidatus Saccharibacteria bacterium
GCCCCGCTAGCTCAATTGGTAGAGCAATAGACTCTTAATCTACAGGTTGGAGGTTCGAGTCCTCCGCGGGGCACAACAAAGACAGAACAGCACGCACATTTACAATCATCTAACTATAGGAGGTAGTTAATTTGTTTCAGTATGTTATTTCTCCAAGTTCACAACGATTGACAGAAAACAAAAGGAGTTTCTTAAATGAAAACAAGTAGAATACATGTAAAGATAACAAGGGATAATCAAGAAAGAATAATCAAAATAGATACTCATTTTGCCAAATTAAGTGGCAAAAAAAGACTATTTTTATCTCTCGTTGGACTCGCTTTAATTGGTTACGGAAGTTCTTTCTTGCTTCCTTTAACTCCGGGAAAATTTCTAATTGGCTTTCTACTCATCATTTGCGGATTTATTTGCCTACGAGTATCCTTATCTTATGCCCTTGTTAGCCAGACAAAAATTCTGGCAACAACAAACCATAACAATGGAGAATAGCTCATTTTTAAAAACGCGCGTGTTGTTTTCAACACGCGTTTTGTTTGCTTTTTTTTTATTTTCATATATAATAAAAAATATGTTAAATCCAAAAGAAAAAGAAAAAATAATTCAAGAATACGAAACAAAAAAGAGCGATACTGGATCGCCCGAAGTTCAGTGCGCGGTTTTGAGTGAACAAATTAAACGATTACTTGGTCATCTGAAAAAAAATCCTAAAGATATTCATTCTAAAAGGGGTCTTTTACAAATGGTGGCTAAAAGAAGAAAGCTTTTGAAATATATTCAGAAAAAGAGCGTCCGAAGATATAATGCTTTAATCAAAAAATTAGGGCTAAAGAAACGATGAAAAGCCAAAAGCACAAAGATCAGCGAGTCGTTGTTCTCATTGATACTCAAAACCTATATTATTCAGCCAAAAATCTATACCAATCCAAAGTAAACTTTGGCGAAGTATTAAAGTTGGCTATTAGTGACCGAAGGCTTATTAGGGCCTTCGCTTATGTTATCCAAACTAAAACAGGAGAAGAAAAACCATTCTTTGAGGCCTTAACCAATTTGGGAATTGAAACAAGGGAAAAACAACTTCAAGAATTTTATGGCGGAGCAAAAAAAGGAGATTGGGATGTGGGTATTGTTATTGATGGCATAAGGGCATCAAATAGCGCTGATGTTATTATTTTGGTTTCTGGAGACGGTGACTTTATTCCTTTTATAGAATACTTAAAAAATCAGGGAAAAAGGGTAGAAGTAATCGCTTTTGGTCGCTCTACTTCTGGAAAGGTAAAAGAAGAGGCGGACGAATTTATTGATTTGGAGAATGGTTATAAAAAATATCTTTTAAAAAAAATATAATGATACAACCTATAAAATTTGATACAGAAATTGGAGGAAAAAAAATTGAATTAAGTATAGATAATTTAGCAGAACAAGCTAATGGAAGTGTTCTCGTCCGTATGGGCGATACTTTAGTTTTGGCTACCGCCACAATGTCATCTCGTGACTTAGAGGGTTTAGATTTTTTTCCGTTAACAGTAGAATTTCAAGAAAAATTCTATGCTACGGGAAAAATTCTTGGTTCAAGATTTATGAGAAGAGAGGGTCGCCCATCTGAAGAGGCGATTTTAACTTCCCGACTCATTGACCGAACTATTCGCCCCCTCTTTCCAAACGGACTCAAAAGACAAGTCCAGGTAATAATCAATTGTTTATCTTTTGACGAAGAAAACGATCCCGACATTGCTGCTATTCTGGCCGCTTCTATGGCCTTAAGCATATCTGATATTCCATGGAATGGACCAGTAGCTCCAATAAGAATAAGTAAAAAGGATGGAAAGAATACTTTAAATCCACTATATCTTGAAAAGGAAAAACAAAACCTTGAAATAATTATGACTGGTGTGGAAAGCGACAAAAAGATTCTTGTTAATATGATGGAGGCACAAGGAGACGAAGTAACAGAAGAAGATGTATTGGAAACAATCGCTTCAGCAGAAGATAGTTTGAAAAAATTAATCTCCTTTCAAAAAGAAATTATTGATAAACATGGAAAAGAAAAGGTTTCAATAAAAATTGAGTCTTTTCCAGAAATAGACGAAAAACTTAAAAATTTGTTTAGTGAAAAATTAGAACACGCGTTGATGCAACCATCAACGACAGAAAATAAATATGAACTTCAGGAATTAACTCAAGAAATTATTGATTTTGTTGAAAAGGATTTTGGGGAAGGAAAAAATAACTATGTCAAAAATTTTATAGAACAAAAACTTACGGAAATTCTCCATAAAAATGTTTTAGAAAATGATAAAAGACCTGATGGACGAAAAATGGACGAGGTAAGAAATATTGATTCTGACATTGCTCTTTTGCCAAGAACACATGGCTCAGCAGTGTTTATCAGGGGAAAAACAAAAGCGCTTTCTGTTGTTACTCTTGGCACTCCGGGAGATCAACAGCTAATAGATGGAATGGAAGTCAGAGGTAAAAAAAGATTTATGCATCATTATAATTTTCCTCCTTATTGCTCTGGAGAAGTAAAACCTATTCGCAGTCCAGGTAGAAGAGAAATCGGTCACGGCAGGTTGGCAGAGAAGGCCCTTCTTCCGCTTATTCCCAATTCCGAAATTTTCCCTTATACTATAAGAATAGTAACAGAAATTCTTTCTTCTAACGGTTCTTCCTCAATGGCTTCTGTCTCTGCTGCTTCTTTGGCTTTGATGGATGCTGGAGTTCCAACAAAAAGACCAGCAACTGGAATTGCGATTGGAATGACAAAACATAATAAAGAATATAAGATTTTAACAGACATTCAGGGACCAGAGGATCATTTTGGAGACATGGACTTTAAGGTGGCTGGAACCACAGAGGGAATTACTGCTATTCAAATGGATGTTAAAATAGATGGTGTTGATTTAGAAATTACAAAAGAAGTTTTAGATAGAGCAAAAAAAGCAAGAGAACAAATCTTGCAAACAGTAGCAAAAACGATAGACAAACCAAAAGAAAAACTTTCTCCCTTTGCTCCAAGAATTTTTAGAGTTAAAATAAATCCAGAGAAAATCGGTTTAGTTATTGGTCCTGGTGGAAAAATGATTAACGAAATTATTGAAAAATGCGAAGTCAGTATTGACATTGAAGAAGACGGAAGTGTTTTTATAGGAGCGGAATCAGAGATTGCTGGCGAGAAGGCAATTGATTGGATAACTTCTTTGACACGAGAAGTGATGGTTGGTGAAACTTTCCAGGGAACTGTTAAAAAAATTATGGATTTTGGGGCTTTTGTAGAAATTCTGCCGGGCAAAGATGGTTTAGTTCACATTTCTGAATTGGCTCCGCATAGAGTAGAAAAAGTGGAAGATGTTGTAAAAGTTGGAGACACCTTTCCTGTAAAAGTAATTTCAATAGACCAACAAGGGAAAATTAGTCTTTCAAAAAAACAAGCAGAAGCAAATTAAAAACTATTCGTTCGGTTATTAAATTCTTAAATTGCCCATATGGCAAAAGGGGAGGTAAAACAACTTAACATTCCTCCTGAAGCAATCAGGACAATGAAAAAGGACTTAGCTGGCATCACCAAGGGTGAATGGGAGCTGACTTTGGCTGAAACAGAGATAGAAGAACTTTTAAGAAAATTTCACGACCGGCAGTCCCAAAAAGAAATAAAAAATACAGTGAAGGAGGATGAGGTGGCTATTAGCGAACAAAAGAAAAAAGTTGCAGAGGAAGAGAAAAGGAGACAAGAAAAACAAAAGAAAAAAGAAAATGCAGTGGAGGCTAAAAAAACAGACGAGGCAATTGCTATAGAAGAAAAAGCCAAACAAGAAAAAACGGAAGCGGAAAAAATTTCAGAAAAAGAAAAAAACGCAATAGAAGAAATAAGGAGGAGAGCGAAGGAAAGAGAGATTGCAGTTAAAAAACGGATGGAAAAAGAAGATGACAAAAAAGAGCTTAAAAGAGAAGAAGAAACAGAAAGGGAAAAGAAACGAAAAGAAGAGGAGAAGCTTAAAAAGCGATTAGAAGAATTAATTGCGTTGCTAAAAAAAATCCCTGAAGAAAAAATTCCTTTAGAAGAAAACAGGACATACTATCTAAAAGAGCAAGCAAGAATTCTAAAAGATTTGGAGCCCATATTAGAAAGCGAGAAAAAAATTGAAGAGAACATAAGATTTATTGAAGGTATAGAAAGAACAGCAATCACTCCTCGACAAAAGAAAAAGGCTGAAGAAGAGAGACAATTAGCTGGTAAGGAAAGGGAAGCGGTTGAAAAGCAAAGATGGGACCATGAACAAAAAAAATTCAAAACAGAAAAAGAACTAAAAGAGGTTAGTTTTGGTTTTCAGCAACTTGCACAAAAAGAAATAAAGATAAAACAAGAGATAGAATATGTTGGTGCGGAAATAGAAAAAATAGAAAAAAGAAAGGAGCGTGGGGATATAGAAGAAAGAATTGTAAAACTAAGCGATGAGAAAAAAGAATATTCTGAAGCAAAAAATAAGATTTTGGAACAACGCAGAGAAATTGAAGAAAAACTGGCAGAGATAATTAACAAAGAACAAAAAATAGAAAAAGAGGTTGGATATATTGAATCAGAGGAAAAATTAGCAAGTGAAACTGAAAAGCAACGGGTTGAAAAAGAACGATGGAAAGCACAAAAAATACGCTCGGAGATTGAAAAAGAACGATGGTTGATAGAAGAGGAAAAACGAAAAATACGATTAGAAGAAAATAGAATCAATGTTCGTTATGAAAGAATTTTAGATCAAGAAAATGAGCTAAGAAAAAGAATTGAAGACATAAATAAACTTTTAGGGTTAACAACAACAAACGGTGATACAGAAGAATCGCCAGAGATTGAAAAAACCGAAGTACTAAAAGAAGAAAATGATTCTGTTTCAAAATCTCCTTCTGGAGAAGCTCACTCCTCGGAATTAAACGATGAAAAAGACAAAAAAGAAATACAACGAGGGTTAGGTCGGGTGGAATCAATGGTAGAAAGGGTAAAAAAAACGGGCATGGGAGATACTGAAAAATTGGGCGCTCAAAAACCAAAACCGGTAAAATTGGAGAACGAAAATGAAAAAAAAGAAACCGGGCCAAAAATAAAACAAAACCAAGAACAAGAAGAAGCCAAAGAAGCTCTCTCAAAAATTGAGGCAAAAGGAAGAAGAGAAACTCTTTTAAAAAAGCTAAGAACAAAGAGAGAGAAAGATGTTGAAAAAAAGGAGGAACAATTACTTCAAAGAATTAGACAAGGCGTTTCTCCTAAAATACAAACAGAAACTTCTGCTCCGATTCCTGCAAAACAACAAACGCCATTAATGACTGTCTCTCCCGAAGCAATAAATAAAAAATCTCAAAGAAAAACTCTAATTATCGCTGGCTTAATTATTATATTTCTTGTTATTATTGGATTCTGGTATTGGTATGCAAGAGTGCGCAAACCCTCAAACACAACTCCACCAATTCATACTGAAACTCCTGCGCCTGCTACGGGCACAGCGGCAATACTACCATCTGTGCTAATTCCCGTGGACACAACGATTCCTCAAGAGATAGACGATTCTAACCAAATTTTTCCTTTTATACTCCAAATTTTCCAAAGCTCAGTATTAACTAAAAATGAATTTGCAAGAATTACTATCAAAAATACTGAAAAGAACGAGTATTTAGGTATTCAAGATATTTTACCGGCATTACAACTTAACCCACCTGAAGCTCTTTATTCTCAAATAGAAAAAGACGCCACTTTTTATGCGTTTCCCACAGATAACTATAATGTCTTGGGATTCGTAGCAGACATTAATACGGGAATAGAAAAAAACGAAGTAGAAGAAACAATGAATTCTTGGGAAACCGGACTTGCTACTCAAACAAAAATTTTAGGGCTTACTTTGGGAAAAGATAATCTTGTGCCAATTGCTTCGTTTCAAGAAAATGAATATACGCAAGATATTACTTTCCATTATCTAACTCTCGTCCCAGACCCCGATTGTTATGGCGCCTGCTATACTGTGCTTGACGATAAACTCCTCTTTGCCACTTGCTGTAGCCCAATTATTAAAATAATGGAATCAGAGGGGATAGAAGGAGTAGAACCAAATGTAAAGTCCGAACCAGAACCCGAATCAAAACTTCAGATTACAAAAAGAATTCTTAGTTGGGGCTATCGTATTCCTTCAACAACTCGCTCCATTGATACCATCGTTATCCACTCCTCTTATGATGCTCTTGGACAAGACCCTTACAACACCGATGGAGTGATTGAAGAATACAAGCAATACAAAGTTACCCCTCATTATCTCATCGCCCGCGATGGCGCTGTCTATAATTTAGCCCCTGAAGGGGCAATTGCCTATCATGCTGGAGTAAGTACAATGCCTGATGGTAGAAAAAATGCTAACGATTTTTCGATTGGCATTGAGCTGATTTATACTAAATCTGACTCTCCTAATAATGCCCAATATACATCATTAATCTTACTTACAAAATCTCTACGCGAAAAATACAATATCCCATTAACCAACATTGTTGCCCATGATGTGATTTCTCCAAATCGAGAAGACGATCCGGCAAACTTTGACTGGGAAAAATTTAAACAAGAACTTTAATAAAAATGAGAATGAAAAAAGAATTTATTCAAAAACAAAAAGAAAAATTAGAAGAAAATAAAAAAGCCCTTGAAAAGGAGCTTTCTGGCTTTGCCGAAAAAAATCCAGAGATTAAGGGTGATTGGAAATCAAAATTTCCGGAATTTGACGGAATGGAGTCTGGTGGTTCTCAACTGGAAACTGCTTCGGATGAAGTAGAAGAATATTTGAGTCGTCTGCCGATTGAACATTCTCTTGAGCTCAAACTCCAAAAAATTGATTCGGCTTTAAAAAAAATCAAGACCAACAAATACGGAAAATGCGGAAAATGCGGTAAAAATATTTCAATTGATCGGCTTAATGCATGTCCTGAAGCTCACTTTTGTGTTAAGTGCCAGCCAAAAAATAATCAATAATCGTTAATTAAAAACTAATAAAAAAGTCCCAGACAACTGGGATTTTTGCTTAAAAAATAAATTGTTATTTATAAATATTGTGAGTACCAATGTTTAAAAACAGAACCTCTCCATCGGGAAGGAAAAGAAATTTTATCCGATAAGAATCATTTATCCAAAACGCCAGACATCCCTTATCTCTCCCCGAAAGCTTATGAGTATTAAGGCGAACATCAAATGGATCTTCTTTAAAAATTATTTCTTTTTCTTCAGCTGATTCTATTATTCTATTGGGTAATTTCCTTAAAGATTTGAGAAATTTCTTAGAATATTCAATGTTTTTTGTTTTCTCCTCGTTCATAAATTTTCAACGCTTCCCTTAAAGAAGAGGCCTCAATTGTTTCTCCTCTCTCATACTCTTTTAACCCCTCGTCAACTAATTTATCTAATTCCTCGGCTTCTTTCCCTTCCAAATTAAAAGTAGGAATTTCTCTTGTCTGCATCTTTTTATATTCTTCTAAATCTAAAAGAACCACTCCCTTTTTTAGAGCTTTCTGGGGAATTTTCACTATTTGATTTTCTAAAATTTTAACCATACATTTTCATTGTAATCAACTTTTGAACAATGTCAAATTTTACAAACGACATCTATTCTGTTAAGGTTCAATATTATGGCATCAAGAGTATTCTCAACAGCAATTGTTGGCTTAGATTCTCAAATCATTGAAGTAGAAGCAGATGTTTCCTTTGGCTTGAGGCGTTTTGATATAGTGGGGTTGCCAGACAAGGCAGTAGAGGAATCAAAAGAAAGAATAAGGTCAGCAATAAAGGCCTGTGGATTCAAGCCACCATTATCTCAACCAGAAAGAATTTTAATTAACTTAGCTCCAGCTGATTTGAAAAAAGAAGGCTCTTCTTATGACCTTCCGATTGCTCTCTCTTATCTTCTAAACAATAAACAAATTAAATTCAACGAGCAGGGAAAGGTATTCGTTGGAGAACTTTCTCTTGACGGAAGATTACGCCCCATTAAGGGGGCTCTTTCTTTTGCTCTTATCGCTAAAGAAAAGAATTTTTCTGAGATTATTCTCCCTATAAGCAATGCAGAAGAAGCCAGTTTGGGAGTTGTTGATTCTAATATCAAAAATCTTAAAATAATCGGGGCTAAAACCCTTCAAGAAGTCATATTTTATTTAGAAGGCAAAAAAAATATTGAACCATTTTCAACAAATTTAAAAAAAGTTTCAACAAACACAGAACATCAAGTCAATATGGATTGGATTAAGGGACAACCATATGCTAAAAGGGCAGCCGTGATTTCTGCTGCTGGAGGCCACAATCTTCTACTCCTCGGTCCTCCTGGCGGAGGTAAAAGTTTGTTGGCAAAAGCTATTCCTTCAATTCTTCCTCCTCTTGATTATAGAGAAATGTTAGAGGTAACAAAGATTTATAGCGCCGTCGGGCTTCTTCCTAAAGAAAAACCTATCGTCTCTCAAAGACCTTTCCGGACCGCTCATCATACTTCCTCAAGGGCTTCAATTGTTGGAGGTGGAAATCCTTTAAGACCCGGAGAAATAACATTAGCCCACAGAGGAGTTCTGTTCTTGGATGAATTTCCAGAATTCAATCGTGACGTTCTTGAAGCGTTGAGACAACCATTAGAGGACGGAATTATAACGGTTATGAGAGCCAACC
>CAZLVZ010000023.1:0-8078 GCA_964563465.1 uncultured Candidatus Saccharibacteria bacterium
GAAGAAGCAATGTATGTGTTATCTATTGCATTGCCATTCCATGTGGCTCCGGTGATTACGCCCAAGGTAGAAGTGCCTACAACATGAAAGGCGGTATCTGGGCTTGTTGTTCCTATTCCCACGCTTCCTGTTGTGTAATAAATATCTGAACCTGATGTTGTCCATTGCCCACCTCCTGACGGAGCAGACCAGTTTATAACAGACCCATCGCTTGTTAAAACATAGGTGCTTGTTCCGATAGCTAAAGTTCCCATACCTCCTTGAGAGGAGAAATATGGAACACTGCCCGTGGCAGTGGCAGACCAATCTTGTCCTGTGCCTCCGTATTGAGTAGCAATACTATTGCCATTCCAAGTTGCTCCACTGATTACTCCTAAGGTAGAGGTGGCTGTTATGTTAAGGGCTCCTGTGGTAGTAATACTTCCCGTTGTAGATAGATTCCCCGAGGTATCTATTGTTAGTTCATCGTTGGAACCAATAGACATCGGAGAAAGGAAATGAGAAGATGCGTGGACTGTGAGGGTATCTGAAGACTCATTTCCAAGAGTAGTGTTATCTCCAACACTAAAATCCTTTACTGAGCCAGCTCCACTCACACCTAAAGAAGTAAAGCTTCCAAGCCCTCCTACCTGTAGTCCTTGTTGTTCTATGTATATGGGGGCAGAGGAGTGAGTTACTGTTGTTGGAGAAGCTTTGAGTTTCTTAGTAATTGCTTTGAGGTTCTTAATATCTGTCTCCCACTCTTTGATAGTAGCTAATTCTTGTTTGAGTTGTTTCAATTCCTCTGTGCTTGCCAAGTCAATAGTGGTTATTCTTTTTTCAATAATCTCCTTTGGTAATACTTGTGTAACTTGTTGAACTTGTCTGATAATTTCTTTTGTGCTAATGCCGTGCTCTTTTAATTCATTTAACTCTTGCTTAAGAGAAACAATCTGTTGTTCGTTTAGTTCTTGCTGAGATAAAAGATTGTTTAAGGAGTTAAGCTTGGCATCTGTGATAAGGGTATGATTAATATCTTTATCTTGAACAACTGTTTCTGGCTTGGAGACAAAGAGAGTTCCGAGTCTTTCTCTTAGCCATCCAAAGTAGGAGGCAAAAACATTGCCTGTTTCCTGCCAGACAGTAGTTGGATATATTATCGCAGCTTGTTGTTTTAGCCCTGAAGATATTTGAAAAGATTGATTGAGAACCAAGCTTACATCTTCTCCGCTGTTTTTAATTTCTTTTGTTATTGTCTTTAGGGATAGAATAGAGGCATTGGTAATCTCCGAGAAAACTTCCTTTGTGTCGTTGAACGCTCCAGAGAAACCTCCTCGCCCAAAAGCAATGGAAGAAATGAGAACTAAAAATGCTAAGGCGAGTGTCATGCCAAATCTTAATGTGGTTGTTTCTTTTTTGGATATTTTTAATTGATGCTCTTTTACAACTTTTTTAGATTCTATCGTTTGAGTGTTTACAGCTACTTGTTCTAAGTCTTTCTTTCCAATTTTTTCCTCAAGCTCTTTTCTGTAATCTTGAGCGTCTGCAGTATATTTATCAACCCACTCTTTCTTAGTTGCCCAATTCCTACCCAATTTAATTGCTTTAAGTTTTCCTTGTCTAGCGCGCAAACTTAAATACTCCTGCGAATACGGAGAATTTTCGGCTGCCTTGGCTAATGAGATGTATTCTTCTTGATATTTAGAATCTTCTTTCATCTTCTAGTCTTAGTGGTTATCCGATATACTATTTTTATTGTTATACATAGTATATCGTATGCTTATTTTCCCAAGAAAAAAGCCCTTGGTCAAGGGCAATACTGTGGATAACTAAAAGCGTCTCTTTCCCCATACCCGCCCCCGCCCTCCCTGCTGGAGAGGACGGGGGCGGAGAGGAATAAAAAGCCCTTGGTCAAGGGCAATACTGCGGATAACTTAAGCGATTGTTTGTAATCAAGAATTAATGCTTTTAGCCATTTATTTTAATGTTTTGAAGAATGCCTATTGCAATGAAAATTGCTATTAAAAACGAACCTCCGTAGCTGACAAAAGGCAAAGGAATGCCAATTACTGGCAAAAATCCAATATTTGTCCCAATGTTGATAAAAAACTGGACTATCACGATGAGTCCAACACCCAAAGCAAAAAGCCGTGAAAAATTGTTATGAGTAAGCAATGCTATTCTAATAACCCGCCAGAAAAAGAACAAAAACAAAAGAGATAGAATAAAAATAGACAAAAATCCAAATTCTTCTGCGATTGCGGAGAAAATAAAATCGGTCTGTGGCTCGGACAAAAAGCCATATTGCGTTTGTGACCCTTGACCAAAGCCCCTGCCTAAAAGACCACCATTACCAATAGCAATTTTTGCTTGTTTTTGACTCCAGCCAACCGCTAATGGTTCATATTCGGGCGTAGCAAAACTAATAATTCGTTCTTTTTGATATCCTTTGAGTAAAAACATCCAAGAAAAAGAAAATAAAAGGATAGCACAAAATGCAAGAACTAAAAAATGGCGCAACGGAATTCCAGAAACAATTAAAACTCCTATCCATAGTAAGATTAAAACTAAAACAGATCCTAAGTCGGGCTGAAGATATACTAAAAAAGCGGGTATCGCAACATAAAGGCCAGAAAGAATAATATGATAAAATCTATACATTTCTATATGACGAATAGAAAAATATTTTGCTAAAAGAACTATCAAAATAATCTTGGTAAATTCTACCGGCGAAAAAGCGATTGGTCCAAACTTATACCAACTTCTTGCTCCCCTAATCGGATGATTCCACAACAATAAACCAGCCAAAGAAAATAAACACAAAGCATAAAAAACGAGAATTAAATAAGGATTATTTTTGAAATTACGATAATCAAAAAAGGAAACAAGAAGCATAAACAAAAAACTAATTCCTAAAAAAATTACTTGTTTTTTAAAATTCAAAAAATCTCCTCCCCTGCCAAAAGAAGAGCTATATAAAGATAAAAGTCCAAAGCCACACATCATAATTGCCGAGGATGATAGTAACCAATCAAATTTTTTAAAATGGCTAAACATAAATAAAAATTTAAGAAATATTTTTTATAAAAGTTTCAAAAAATCTTCTTCAAAAATAACTTTTACGCCTAATTTTTTTGCTTTGTTTAATTTGCTTCCCGACTCCCTACCTGCTACTAAAAAATTAGTATTTTTGCTTATTGAGCCCGTGATATTCCCACCCAATTCTCTAATGCGTTTCTGTGCCTCCTCTCGTGACATCGCCTTAAGTGTTCCAGTAAAAACAAAACTTTTATTGGCTAATTTATTTCCCTTCTTCGGCGGTAATATAATATTAATCCCTACCCGTTTAAGTCCTTCAAGTAAATCAATGTTTCTTTTTTCTCTAAACCAGTTATAAACACTTTGCGCTGACACGGAACCAATATCAAACATCTCTTCTATCTCTTCAACAGAAGCATTTCTCAAGCCATCTATTCCTCTAAATTTTTCTGCTAAGTCTATTGCTGTCTCCTCTCCGATATGACGAATTCCCAATGCATAAATAAAATGAGTTAAAGAAATTGTTTTTGCTTTTTCTATTTCTTTTATTAAATTTTCTGCTGATTTTTCGGCAAATCTTTCTAAAGAAACAATATCTCCTGCTTTAATTTCAAACAAATCTACTGGCTGATTTATTAATCCTTGAGTAGTCAATTGTTCAATAATCTTAGGACCCAATCCTCCAATATTAAAACCTTTTTTTGAAACAAAATGCTCTAAAAGTCCTTTCTTTATAGCTGAACAATTTTTATTAGGGCATCGCCAAATAACTTCATTGCCTGGTTTAACTAATTTTGTTTCACAAATTGGACATTTGGTTGGAAAAGAAAAATTTTTCTCTTTTCCATCTCTTAATTCTTTTAATACCTTAACAACTGCTGGAATAACATCTCCCGCTTTTTCAATTATAACAGTATCTCCTATTTTAACTCCTAACCTTTTTATTTCATCTTCATTGTGAAGTGTAGCTCGTGTAATAGTTGAGCCATCTATAGTAACTGGTTTTAATATGGCTACTGGAGTGATAGAGCCAGTTCTACCGACCTGAATTTTTATATCTTTAATCTTGGTGGCTGCCTGTTTTGATTGAAATTTAAGTGCCCGAATAGCTCGTGGACTTTTTCCCGCAACTCCTAATTTATTAAAAAAAACATTGTTATTTATTAAAACTACTATGCCGTCAACTTGATATGGTAAAAATTTTCTTTTTTTCTGCGCTTTTTGCCAAAAATCTATAACTTCATCTGTTTTTTTACAAATTTTGCCTTTTTCTACTTTAAATCCTAAACAAGAAAGAACTTGATGTTTTTGTGAATGTGTTGATATTCCTATATCGGTCGCCGTATCGGACGGTATATCGTATGCTAAAAACTTTAAATTTCTTGACGCAGCCAATACGGGATTAAGTTGACGGATAGACCCAGCAGCTAAATTGCGAGGGTTTGCGAATGGTTTTTCTTTATTTTTAAGCCTTTTTTTATTAATTTCTGCGAAAACAGCTTTTTCCATATATACCTCTCCTCTTATTTCAACTTTATCTTTTTGAATCATATTTTTTAATTGTTTCTCAACTTTTTTATCATACAGAGATTTATATAATTGAAGTCGTAGAGGAATGCTTTGAATTGTTTTTATATTTTGAGTAACATCTTCACCCATCTTCCCATCTCCTCTAGTAACTGCTTTAACTAAAATTCCATTTTCATATATTAAAGCAATTCCAAAACCATCAATCTTTAATTCACAAAAATATTCAAATTCTGTTGTTGATAATAACCGATTAATATATTCTTGCCATCGTTCAAGCTCCTCTTTCTCAAAAATATCTTCAATAGATAGCATCGGAATATTATGCCTTACTTTCTCAAATTTTTTCAACGGCTTACCTCCGACTCTTTGAGTCGGAGAATCGGGAGAAAGAAAATCGGGGTATTTTTGTTCTAATTGATATAACTCATGTTTCAAAGAATCAAAAACTGCATCGGAAACATCTTGCTTATCTAAGACATGATATAAATAACGGTGATAATTAATCACCTTTTTAAGTTTGTCTATTCTATTTTTTGCAATTTGTTTATCCATATTGCTATCTTTTAGCTTCAATCGCCCGCTTAACATTATAATAAGTTCCTATGGATTTAATACAATAATATTCACCGGAACATTCGTCTGAAGGAGGAATAATCCCTGCTCCTAATGGTAGTGGCACTACATTGGGTTGAGTAATTGATACTTCATATTTATAATCAGCACTACCCAATGAATAGTTATAAAGCCCTCCTACCGGTAAGTTCATTTTATAAAGATCGTTAAGAGCTCTTTCAACCCCCGTATCGGCAGCATAAAATGCAAGCACAGAATCCCCTGCTTCTTTCATACTCTTAATTTGAACTAAAACAATTGAAGTAATACTAAAAACCGTGGCTAAAAGAATAGACATAATTACGATAGAAAAATAAAGCGTGGCTCCTTTTTGATGGTTATGCTTAATCATTGTCTTTCTCGCCCCCCCGTCCTCCTTGTTGGAGAGGGCGGGGGGTGGGGATTCCTTCCGCCCTGTTGCGGGGACGGGAACGGGGCATAATTTATTATTAATAATTTACATCTAAGTTTCTCTGAGAAACACTAACTTGAATCTTTAACGGTGGACTGTCTTGACTGTGCGCTTCTATATATATGGTTACAAATGGTTGAAGACCATCACCCTGTACTTCTCCCAAAATACTAAATTTAAGATTATCTACAATAATGTCTGAAGAAGTTAATTCAATCGGTGATGGTGGTAATGGAATCTCTGCCTTTGTTTGAAACTTTATCTTTCCATCTTTTAAAAAGAATTCCTGACAATCACCGTCCTGTAAAGCATTAATAAACTTTATTTTGTTTTCAATTGCGCTCTCGTAATTTGAACCGCTTGGAATACAAATACCAGTTTTATCTTTTTCTGCCATTCTTAACGCCCGCGTCATATATTCTGCGGCATAACTTATTTGCCCTAAAACTTTTTTAGAGCCGAGAACATTTTTCTCAATTCGCAAAGCGGAAACAAAAATACCAATAATAGCAACTATTAAAATACTAAAAATTCCTACAGTTACAAGAACTTCTATAAGAGTAAAACCTTTGCGTAAAAACATTTTATTTAAACATTAAGCCAATTATAAATATCCTGACGAAGAATAAGTTGATGATTTCCTCCTCCTCTCTTTCTCCAAGATACAGTTATTTCTAATTCTTTATGATCTGGGTCGGCAGTAGAAATAATTTTTACCTTTCTCTTAAATTTAGTATCGTCCCCTGATATGTAATTATAAAAATTATCCGGATCCTTTATAAGATATTTATCAGTATAGCTTGCTATGAAAGGGAATATATATTGAACTTGATAATCTCCATTAGATAATCCATCGTCCCATAAACTACCATCTAATATATTGGTATCTCTAATGTTTTTTATAACCTCTACTCCTTCTTGTGCTAAGAGGGCGGCAGTAAAACGAGAATTGCAATACTCAATACTTGAAATGCCTTGCTGAACAGCTATAAAAGCACCGGCAATGCCAACACTAACTACAGAAATAGTTATTAATAATTCAATGAGAGTAAAGCCCTTTGAAATAATCATCGATAATTTTTTTATTTGTTTTATCGCCCCCGTCCTCCCTGCTGGAGAGGGCGGGGGCGGGGGAAATATTAATTACTTATTGTAATAAGTCCAACACTATTAATAATAATTGTCTTGGTCTTTGAAGGATAATTACTCAATCTAACCGTAATTTTTGCTTCACTAAGAGAGGGAGAAAAGCCATTTATAAAAACATCTGGAGAAGGTGGTAAAAATACTACATCAAGAGAATTGGGCGGAATCGTTGGCGACAATAAACTTATCTCTATTCTATTGTCTTCGTCTAAAACGATTTTTTTAAATCCGTCGGTTCCACTTCCTTCTGTGCCAGAATCATAAAAATGATTTGGAGTTAATGTCTTGTCAGCGAAAATAATATATTCATTCGGTAATGTGGTATTAAAATGTATCCCCCAACCACCCTTAGGAACGTCGCCACTACTTAACTTTTGAGAAGACATTGCCGTTTCTCTAACTTGTTCAATATCGGCCATAACTTTGTATGCTGCCCTCTTAAGCCCAAGCTCTTCCCCTCTTTGTTTGTATCCCACAAAAGAGACACCCATAAGAATAAGCATAACCGCTACAACTATAAGAAGTTCAATAAGAGTAACGCCGGAAGAATTTATTATTAATTGTTTGTTCTTAATCATTCTAAAATATTAGAGAAAAATACCAAGTAATAATTTGTTTTCCCAAGAAAAATGCGATTAAAGCTCCCAGAATTAAAAATGGAGCAAAAGGCACCTCGCTTTTCAATTTTTGCTTAGAAAAAACTATTAATCCTATTCCTATCATACCACCAATAACAAAACTTAAAAATAACGATAAAAGAATTTTTGGCCAACCAAGAAGCAATCCTAAAAGAATCACAAGTTTTACATCTCCAAAGCCAAGCCACTTACCTTTGGATATAAGATAAATAGATAGAAAAAAAGCAAATGCACCTAACGCAGAAAGAGAGTAGTTTATTATTGATAACTGACTATTAACTGTTAAATATAAAAAAGAAATGATTATTGCGGGAAATAAAACTTTATCTAAAATAATAAAATGCTTAAGGTCATAGATAAAAATAATAATTAAAAAAGAAATAATTAAAAAATAGAACAATAACCCCAAATAAGACACTACGCTATAATGTAGTGGAGAGAGGAAAAGAGGAAGGATAAATAAAATTCCTGTAATCAATTCAACTACGGGATATTGCCAGGAAATAGGTTTTTTGCAATAGCGACATTGGCGTCTTAAAATTATAAAACTTAAAACTGGAATCAAATCATACCAAGCCAATAGATGCTTGCAATGAGGACAATGAGAACGACCTCTTAAAAAACTTTCTCCTTTTTCCAAACGAAAAATCACGCAATTCAAGAAAGAACCAATTATAAGACCGAATATGAATATTGGTAGATAAATAATTGTCATTGATTTA
>CAZLVZ010000024.1:0-7860 GCA_964563465.1 uncultured Candidatus Saccharibacteria bacterium
TTGTTAAATTGTTAAATTGTTAAGTTGTTAAATTAATTATGTTAGTTAACCCAGGCGGAGAATTTACACAAAGAGCCCAACAAGCTATTTTTATGGCTCAAGAGTTGGCGCGAAAACAAAATCAAGAGCAGATTGATGCTTTGCATCTTTTGTATGCTTTAATAAATCAGGAAGAAACTATTGTAGCAACAGTTTTGAAAAAGATGAAGATAGAAATTTCGGATATTAAAGACAAGACGATAAGAGCAATAAATACTAATCAAAATTTTTCTAAAAAACAAGACCGTCAAGCGGAACGCATGGCTGGTCAATTTTATTTAACCCAAGATATGGTTCGGGTTTTAGACAGGGCTAGAAAAGAAGCAACGAGAATGAAAGATCAATTTATCTCAGCCGAGCATTTATTCTTAGCTTTGTTTGAGGTTCCTTCAGAAGCAAAGAAAATTCTAGAAAGATATATTTCTATTGGTTTAGATTATAACAGCGTTTTACAGCATTTATCAGAGATCAGAGGAGGGGAAAATATTACTGACCCAAATCCAGAGTCAAAATATCAAGTAATTGATAAATATTGTAAAAACCTTACTACTTCAGCTAAGAAAGGAAAACTTGACCCAATAATTGGCAGAGAAAACGAAACTAGAAGGGTAGTTCAAATTTTATCCCGTCGTACTAAGAATAATCCGGTTTTAATAGGGGAAGCGGGAGTTGGAAAAACAGCTATTGTTGAGGGCTTGGCTCAAAAAATTGTTCAAGGAGATATACCAGAGAGTTTGAAGACAAAAGAAATTATTGCCTTAGATCTTGGACTTTTAATTGCTGGTACTAAATATAGGGGAGAATTTGAACAACGACTTAAGGCGTTGGTTCGGGAAATTGAGAAAGCCAAAGATCATTATATCTTATTTATAGACGAGCTTCACACTGTAATGGGTGCTGGTGCAGCTGAGGGTTCGGTTGATGCTTCAAATCTATTAAAGCCAGCATTGGGACGTGGTGAGTTAAGAGCAGTTGGAGCGACTACTTTAAAAGAATATCAAAAATATGTTGAAAGAGATCCTGCCTTGGAAAGAAGATTTATGCCTGTTTATGTTTCCGAACCTAGTATTGAAGACACTATTGCTATTTTGCGTGGAATTAAACATAAATACGAACTTCATCACGGGGTAAAAATTAAAGACCCAGCATTAATAGCTGCAGCTGAACTTTCTGCTCGCTATATCTCTGACAGATTTTTACCTGATAAAGCAGTAGATTTAATGGATGAAGCAGCTTCCGGCTTGCGGTTAGAGATAGAATCAGAGCCAGTTGAAGTAGAGGAAGTTAAAAAAGAGCTTCAACGATTAACAATAGAGAGAGAGGCGTTGAAAAACGAGAAAGATGCTAATTCCAAAAAAAGATTAGCAATTTGCAAGAGAACGCTTGCTAATTTGCAAGAAAAAGCAAAAAATTTAGAAATGAAATGGAAAACAGAAAGGGATTTAATCCATACTTTGCGTCAATTCAAAAAAGATATGGATGCTTTAAGCTTTGAAGCTGAAGTTGCTCAAAGAGAAGGGGATTTAGAAAAGGTGGCTCGGATTAAATATGGATTAGTTCCTGATATTTTAAAACAAATTCAGAAAAAAGAAAAAGAATTAGTTAATTTTCGAAAAAAACATCAAGTTTTGAAAGAAGAGGTTGGAAAAGAAGATATTGCCCGAGTTATTTCACAATGGACGGGTATTCCGGCAACTAACCTTTTAGAAGAAGAGGCAAAGAAATTAGTTAGAATGGAGAAGGTCCTTGGCAGAAGAATAATTGGTCAAGGAAAAGCCATAAAAGCTATTTCTAATGCTATAAGAAGAAGTAGGGCAGGCATCTCCGAAGAAGACAAGCCACTTGGTTCTTTTATATTCTTAGGACCAACAGGTGTTGGGAAAACTGAAACAGCCAAGGCCTTGGCAGAATTTTTATTTAACGATGAAAACGCTTTGATTCGTTTGGATATGTCGGAATATATGGAACGCCACACTATTTCCAAAATGATTGGGTCTCCTCCCGGTTATGTTGGTTACGATGAAGCAGGTCAATTTACTGAGAAAATTCGGCGTCGTCCATACAGTGTAATTCTTTTAGATGAGATAGAAAAAGCTCATCCCGAAGTTTTTAATATTTTACTTCAAATTTTAGACGATGGTCGCTTAACCGATGCTAAGGGTAGGCAAGTTTCTTTTAAGAACAGCATTATTATTATGACTTCTAATCTCGGGTCAGAACTTATTGCCAGAATGAGCACCTTAGGATTTGCTCAAGGAGTAGAAGAGGAATATAAAACACTTGAAGATAAAGTTCAAGATGCGTTGAAAGAAAAATTTAGACCAGAGTTTTTGAATCGGCTTGACGAAGTTGTTGTTTTCAATTATTTAAACCAAAAAGAAATTAGAGAAATTGTTGATTTGGAATTGGCCAAAGTTCAGAAACGGCTTAAAAAGAAAGGGATAAAGATTAAAGTGAACGATGAAGTTAAAGATTTCTTACTTAAAAAAGGTTTTGATCATAAATTAGGGGCAAGGCCTCTTAAAAGGGTAATCCAGAAATTTATTCTTGATCCGTTATCTTTGAGTATTGTTATTGGCGAGATTAAACAAGGAGACAGGGTGGCTATTGAACTTGAAGAGGGAAAGATTGTTTTCCAAACGGCCAAAGGATTGACAAAGACAAGCCAAGGAGTAAAAGCTTAGGATAGGTTTAATATTGTACTTTTTAAAAAAAGGAGGTGAAAAGAAATGAAAAGAAGAGATCCTCTCGATGATTATCTGAAGGAAATAAGTAGAACTCCCCTATTAACAAGGGAAAAAGAGGTGGCGCTATCTAAACAAATAGCTGAAGAAGACCAAAAAGCCAAAGATGAATTTATTAAGGCGAATCTGCGTTTGGTTGTGTATGTTGCGACAAAATTTCATTCGTCTGTTACTTTGACTTTTTTTGACCTTATTCAAGAAGGAAACATGGGGCTTATTAGAGCTGTGGAGAAATTTGACTATACAAAAGGTTTTAGATTCTCCACTTACGCTTCTCATTGGAT
The DNA here is from genome assembly GCA_964563465.1 of uncultured Candidatus Saccharibacteria bacterium. Taxonomy (GTDB): domain Bacteria; phylum Patescibacteriota; class Minisyncoccia; order Minisyncoccales; family PEYH01; genus JAYENY01. The sequence continues at coordinate 3,068 of CAZLVZ010000024.1, forward strand.
TTATCAGGCTATATCAAGGGCTATTAGAGAGAATGTCTCTACAATAAGGGTTCCAGAATGTACGAGGGTCTTAAAAAGGAAAATTAGAAAAGCTAAAGAAGAGTATGCGGATGAATATGGCAAAAATCCTAATGATGAAGATTTGGCAAAGATTCTCGGCGTTACAGTAAAACTGATCCAAAGAGCTCGTCTTAGCAGTATTGGCGCTGCGCTTAGTTTAGATCGAAAAACAGGCAGACAAGAAGAGTTTTCTCTTTTGGATATCATTGAAGACCCGAAAAGTCCTTCTCCACATCAACGGGCGAGAGCGGAGCTTATAAAAGACGCTTTGTGGCAAGCTATGGAGGACTGTTTGGACGAAAGAGAAAAAGATATTATTAATTTTAGATTCGGCCTAAAGAATGGCGAAGGACAAAGTTTTCGTCAGATAGGTTCGGAGTTTGGAGTAAGTGCATCAAGGATTCAGCAGATAGAGAGAAAAGCGTTGAAGAAGTTAAAGAAAGAGTTTCCCTTTAATCCTTTAGATCCAAAAAACTAACACCCGAGAGTGAGCCATAATTCACTCTCGGTTTTTTTATGTCAATAGGCCGGGTCTATTGCAAAATTTCAAACCATCAAAACATCCATATGCGTATATATTACCTCAATGTCTTGACATATATATTCATTGATGTTATGCTTTGGGACATCGGAGGTGGTTTATGAAGCAATTCTTTTAAGGGTTGGGTAAGAGCCAGAACGGCTGTTCTACGGCAAAAACCCAATTTTTTAGGAGGATAACATGAGGGGAATATTTTGGATTGTGCTATCGGCGGCGATTATCGCCTCTACAATGGCGATATCGATGTGTTGCTATGAACCCGTAGTTTTTATACCTCAACCAGCGCCTGTTACGCCAGCTTTTAGTCCGAATCTTTATGAAGATGCGTGTGTAATAGATGTAACGCATCCAGAGCTTCGGATTAATCTTGATAGAGTAGAAAAGCAGGCTCCGGGATGTTCCTTGTGCCAATATTGGTTCCGAGTTTGGAATCAGACTTCGGCCGTAGGGACTAAGGCATATGAAACGCGGATTCTAGTAATTGAAGCTCCCGAACAGCAGATAGTTCTGAATGGTAAGGCCATTCAAAGGCTTAAGTTACATGGCTTTGTAACAGAACTGTTACCTGTCAGATACCCCGTTCTTTACGATGAAGAGTATTTCGTTGTTGAGGGTATGTGTCCGGAGTGTTTGCCACTTGGACAGCAATACCTAACACTCATTATTGAGTATTATGAGTGTGCGGGTATTCAAAGATTCCAAGTTGTTTGCGACCTTCGGAGTCAAGCAGTGAAGGTGCTTCAACAGGCATTCGAACCAACAGGCAACGATTGCAGATAAAACAGTACCTCTATGGAGGTAGGCCCCGCCTACCTCCATTTATTTTTATATCTATACATCCTCTGGGACGATTCAGAATTGCTTGACAAAAAATAGAGATAAGTTAGAATAATTTTAATATTGTACCTTTCCAAAAGTCCAAAAGGAGATAAAAAATGAAAAGAAGAGATAGCCTTGATGATTATCTGAAGGAAATAAGTAGAACTCCCCTATTAAAAAGGAAAAAAGAGGTGGCGTTATTTAATCAAATAGCCGAAGGAGACCAAAAAGCCAAAGATGAAATGATTCAAGCAAACTTGCGTTTAGTTGTAAGTGTTGCTAAGGAATTTCGTTCATCGGTTTTTCTAAGTTTTTTTGATATTATTCAAGAAGGAAATATTGGGCTTATCATAGCTGTGGAGAAATTTGACCATACAAGGGGGTTCAAATTTTCTACTTATGCCTATTATTGGATTTATAGCACGATTTCAAGAGCTATTAGAGAGAATATTTCTACCATAAGAGTTCCGGCAGGGACAATAGCCCTTAAAAGGAAAATCAGAAGAGCAGAAGAAGAATATTTAGATAAACACAATGTAATTCCCCAAGACGAGGAGTTGGCAGAGATTCTTAATGTCAAGATAGAGGCAGTGCAAAGAGCTCGCCTTAGCAGCACTCATGCCACATTAGAGTTGGATCGAAAATCACGCAGAGAGGAACCTTCCCTTTTGGATTTCATTAGTGATCCAAAAGCTCTTTTTCCAATCGAAGAGTATGAGAGAGAAAGAAAAATGGTTATTAGGAAGAGGATTCTCTTGGAATTAATAGAAAATTGTCTTGACAAGAGAGAGAAAGAGATTATCTTTCTTAGATTTGGCTTGAATGGTTACGAGAAACAAACTCTTAGACAGATAGGCGTGAAATTTGGAGTAAGCAGAGAATGGATTCGTCAAATAGAGAAGAAATCATTAGAAAAGTTAAAGGAGAAATCTCCCATTGATCCATTGACTCAGGAGAATTAATATCCGAGGGTTTGGTTTATCCACACTCTCGGTTTTTTTATTTCACTAGGCCGGGTCTATTGCATATTGCATTATATTTTTATTTTTATTACAATATATAATATCAATAGGCCGGGTCTATTGATATCTTAAAATCTATTATGCCAATAAGAAAAACAGAATTAGTTAATGGAGAATTTTATCATATTGTAAATAGAGGGGTTGACAAACGAGATATCTTTTTAGACGACAAAGATCGTTTTCGTTTTATAAACAGTTTATTGGTTTTTAATGACGAGGGATTGTCAGAGTGGCATTCTAATTCTTTTTGGAAACAAGCGGGACCATCGTGTCTGATAAATTATGAGTCGAAAAATCCATTAGTAGAGATTTGTGTTTTTGCATTAATGAAAAATCATTTTCATTTATTGGTAAGACAATTAATTGATGGTGGAATTATATCCTTAATGAATAAACTCGGCGGATACTCTGCTTTTTTTAATAAGAAATACGAAAGAAAAGGAGCTTTATTTGAAGGGAGATACAAAATAAAATTGATTAAAACAGAAGAACAATTAAAAAACAATTTTGTTTATATTCATACGAATCCTGTAGAAATCATAGAGCCAAAATGGAAAGATGCACTTGTAGATAATCCCCAAGAGGCGATTAAGTTTTTAGAAGATAAATATATTTGGTCAAGTTATAGGGATTATTTGGGTAAGGAAAAATTTTCTCGGTTAATTAATCAAGATTTTTTTCTAAAATTATTTGGAGAAAAAGAAGAACTTAAAAAACAAATAGATTCTTGGATTTTATTTAAATCTTCTAATAAAAATTTGCAATAGTCCCGGCTTAGTGATATTTATTGTCAAAAAAGCTTGACAGGTAAATTGATGAGGTATAGGGTTGGAATATATGTAATAGCCCCGGCAATAGTCCCGGCTTAGTGATAGAAATATTATGCAAAAACAATTTTATTTTTTGATTATTCTTACTTTTTTGATTCTCGTTGTCGGAGGTATTTTTTTATGGGGAAATTTTAGCAAAGAAGCAGAAGAATGGTTACCAGGAGTTAGATACGAATCTCCTGAAAATTATGTAATAAAGGACACGACAGAAGAAATAATCGTGGAAAACAAAAGCGCTGGGATAAGTTTTAAAGTTCCCAATGAGTGGACAGCGGACAAAGAGCAAATTGGAATTGATGAATGGATTGTAAATGTTTCCAGTCCCGAAGCAGAAGTTGATGAATATAATTTTTTAACAAAAGGATGTGGAATTAGCATCGCGGTTATGTATCACAAACTAACAATTGATGCTGCGAAGGAAAGGATTGAAGATCCAGAAAGATTTTCCGATGAGATATCAGGAGATTATGAGATTATAGAAATAAGTGGACACTCTGCCTTGAAAACAATATTAGAAAATCCAGAATGGGGTCAATCAGTAACTATTGAGATTCCGGTAGAAGATAAGATACATATGTTTGATACCATGTTTTTACCAGAAGAAACGAGCAGATGCTCGCAAGCATTTGAGGAGTTTTTAGCAGGAGTTTCAATTTATTAGAACTAAAACAATTTTAGGGGGGAATACTTATGAAGAATTTTCCTCTATTTAATATTTTTGTAGTTTTTTTAGGAATTTTTATATTCCTTTTTTTATTTCCTCTTAATGTCCAAGCAAAAGAGCTCACTCAAGCAGAAATAGATAAATATATTCAATTACCTGGAGCAGATAGAGAGAGCATGTTAAGATCTTTACCAAAAGCATTGACCGAGCAATGGATGGATTCAGTTATCTCTGTTTCAAGCCCCGAAGAAGAGGCAATTGCGCTTATTACCAGACAGGCAATCAGAGGGAAAGTGATGGATTATTTTTTAAGAGAAGCTCCGAAAGAATTAGGAAAAGAAGCAATAAAAATAGGGTTCCAGCTCTGGAAATTAGCTACAACACCCGATATTACAACGCTATTCAAGACATTTGAAAAAATGACTGTTCAAGAGTCATTAAAATATTTAGGCCAATGGCTTAAAGAAAACGAGACCAAAATTGCTTTTGGTAATATAGATTTTTCTTATGACACACTTTTAAAGAAAAAAGAAAAACATAGATTTCAATATATTATTATTTATTCGCCAGACACCAGAGAATCAGTGATAAAAATTTATTCTGCCAACCCAATGTCTCCGCCTGCTTCTCAAGGATCTTATGGAGGCGCTATGGGCACTGGCTGGAATTATTCAAAAGAACAGGCAAAAGGAAAGAAAATCCCTGCCTTTATTTTATCTATTAAAGGGAAAATGAGTAGAGAACAAGCCGGTTTTTGGAAAAGCGAGATTACTCACAGTTATTCTTGGGACTATCAGCCAAGGATTGATATAGAATTCCCTGACTTTGTCCCTTCCTTTGATTTTCATAAAAAAGGT
>CAZLVZ010000025.1:0-7376 GCA_964563465.1 uncultured Candidatus Saccharibacteria bacterium
AAGAGTCTTTATTATTATTTGCGGGCTAGGATTCGAACGCTCCTCGTGCTAGCTCTAAATGGTTGGCCGTCGTGGACGACGTTAGAACTATAATTCAAAGAGATGAATATATTTATGTGCCTAATTTAGTTTACCCCACCCCCTGACTTACTATATATTATTTACAGATTAAAAAACTTTGGATATTGTATCTCTCTTTTTTTCTGGGAGATGGGACGACGCCAGGACCTGTTTTTGTTAGTAATTTACAGTCGATTGGCTAAAAATATGCACGGTTCCCAGAAAAGATACAAATGTTTTATCAACATGATCAGGACTAGGGCTCCCTGGAAACATCTTAAATCCACAACCATATCCAAATCTTACAATATACCCAAATAATGTTTTACTAGATCCACTTACCCCACAGTTCTCGCAATTAAATCCGCATCCATCCATAATGCCCTCCTGTTTAGATTCAAAGGAAATTATTGTTCTTTGTTCCGCATAATCTTTTGTTACCCATGGTGACCAAGCTAATATAACTAACAAAATTATTATAGCTAAAATTATTATTTTTTTGTTCATATTAATCTTTAATTATATGATTTAATTCTAACAAAAAAACCTTCTATTTTAAAGGGCTTAATATATTTTGCGGGCTAGGATTCGAACGACGCTCCTCGTGCTAGCTCAAGTTGGTTGCCGATCCAATAATCGAACGCGTCTCGGGCGCAAGAACTGCGCTCAGGTTGGCTGCGGGGCTAGGATTCGGACCTAGATAGTCGCCTCCAAGGGGCGATGTCCTACCATTAGACGACCCCGCAAAATTAAACAAATCTTATAATTGTTCTATCATTCGTTGTCTATTATTTCAAGTATTGCCAATTCTATTGGCAATTGAGGAATTGAAGAATACCTTATTTTATTCTGGGCTTCCAGAAAAAGTCGCAAAGCTCGACGAATATCGCTTTCTTTTAAATCCTTCGCTTGAGATTTCATTTGTTCTTTTACTTCTTTTGTCAAATTTCTAAAAGCTGGATTTTCTAAACTCGGACCAATCTTTAAAATTAATGTTTGCCTCAAATAATTAATGATTGCTTTTATAAACTCAGAAACATCTATGCCTTTCTCTATCATTTTATCAAAAAAAGCAACTGCTTCTGCGCTTTTTTTCTTAAAAATTAAATCAATTAATTTAGCAACCAAAGAAACATCTATTACTCCAAACAAATCTTTAATCACTCCCGCCGTTATCACTTGATTCTCTGATGTTTTACTAAAACTTAAGCATTGGTCAAGTAAAACTTCTGCATTTCTCATTGCTCCATCAGCATTTATAGCGATAAGTTCAAGCGCTGACTCTTCAACTTTAATTTTTTCCTGTTTAGCAATCCATTTCAATTTCTTTATTATTTCCGGAACAGTCAATTTTCTAAAATCAAATCTCTGACATCTAGAAATAATAGTTGGTATCATTTTATGCGCCTCCGTAGTAGCTAAAATAAAAAGAGCATAAGATGGCGGTTCCTCTAACATTTTCAATAAAGCATTTGATGCGTCTCGCGATAACTGATGAGATTCATCAATAATAAAAACCTTGTATTTTAAATGAGTTGGAGTAAATCTAATCCCCTCTCTTAATGCTCTTACATCATCAATGCCTCTATTAGAAGCCGCATCAATCTCTACTAAATCAATAGCTCTACCGTGACTCACACTTAAACAAGCTGGACACTTGTTGCAGGGCTCTCCATTCTTGGGATTCTCGCAATTTATTCTTTTGGCTAAAAGACGGGCAATGGTTGTTTTTCCACTTCCTTTTGGACCAGAGAATAAATAACAATGAGCCAATAAATCATTTTCTATAGCATTGGTAATTGTTCGGACAATATGCTCTTGCCCGATAACTTCAGAAAATGTTTTTGGCCTATATTTTCGATACAATACAAGGTTTGCCATATCTGTTATTTTTTGAATACAATAAATTTATAACCCAAAAAATTCCACGCCATTGCGGAAAAAGCGGCTACAACAGCTCCAAACATGCCCCAAACGCTTGGACTTAATCCAAACTTAGGTCCCAACGCATTCACCACAAAAGAGGCTATCCCAACATTAATTAAAAATCCAACGCCACTAACTATTAAAAATTGCAAAAGTTCTTTTTTAATTTCCTGAGATTGTTTTTTCTTAAATGTCCAGTGTTTGTTCCAAAGATAAGAATTGGTAGTAGCGCCAATAAAGCCGATTGCCTTAAAAAGAGAATAAGCCACCCCGCTAGCAATTCCCGAAACAGACATTAAAATACTTAATATACCTAAATCAACGAATGTATTGAGTGCACCCGTCAAGCCAAACTTGGCTAATTGAAAAACAAACAAAAATTTCTTTCCTATGATATGGGCAAGCCAAAAAAAGAACAAAGTGATAAGGGGAAAAATAATTGGTAATGCCCAATTTAGCCAAGCAATTTTTCCTATATCCATATTTCTCAAAATTGTTAACCCAAATAATGCAATTGCCTCACCAATGAACAAAACAATAAAAACATCTTTCTTTTTCATATCTAATTATGTTAATAATAAAACTATACTTATGTTATCAAATTTGAAGAAAAAAGCAAAATATATTAGAATAAGTTAATGATAGAATTATACAATACACTCACAAGAAAAAAAGAAATCTTTAAACCCTTGAGAGATGGAAGGGTTAGTTTTTATGCGTGTGGACCAACTGTTTACGGACCTGGACATATTGGACATGCTCGCACATATATTGCCTTTGATGTTATCAGAAGATACTTGGAATACAAGGGATACAAAGTAAAGTTTGTTATGAATATCACAGATGTTCATGATGATATTATAAATTCAGCCATTAAAGAAAAAATAGATATTTTTACTCTGGGAAATAAATATGCAAGTTTGTTTTTGAAAGAACAGAAAAATTTGGGCATTAAAAAAGCAAGTGCTTATCCGAGGGTAACTGAACATATTGACGAAATCATAAAATTCATTGAAGTGTTAGAGAAAAAAGGTTTTGCTTATGAAAAAAATGATTCTGTATATTTTGATGTTTCTAAATCTAAAGATTATGGCAAGCTCTCCAGAATCAAACTTAAAGAAGCTAAAATTTGCACAAGAGTTAATACGGATAAATATGAAAAAAAAGAACCTTGTGACTTCGTCTTGTGGAAAAAGGCAAAGGTAGGTGAAGTAAGCTGGACAAGCCCTTGGGGCAACGGAAGGCCTGGTTGGCATATAGAGTGTTCGGTAATGAATAAAGAACATTTAGGCGAACAAATTGATATTCATGCTGGAGCAAGAGATTTAATCTTTCCCCATCACGAAAACGAAATTGCGCAATCTGAAGCGATGACAGGAAAACCATTTGTGAAATATTGGCTTCACGGAGGACTACTTAGAATAAATGGACAAAAGATGTCAAAATCGCTTGACAATTATATAACAATAAGCGATTCGCTTAAAAAATGGAATGTCCGGATTATTAGGGCGTTTGTTATCTCAAGCTCTTATCAAAGTGACATAAACTGGTCAGAAAAAAACCTTTCTCAAGCTAAAGAAAATATAAATAGAATTGATGAGTTTATTAATAAACTCAAATGCGTGAAAAATGATGAAAACAAGGCAAAAATAAAAAAGATTATATTTGATGCTAATCAAAGTTTTGAAGTCGCAATGGAAAATAATTTCAATACCCCAGAGGCATTGGCAGCAATTTTTGAATTAATAAAACGAATTAATCCATTTCTTGATAAAAATCAAATTACAAAAACTCAGGCAAAAGAAATTTTATCTTTTCTTAAAAAAATTGACAAGGTTTTTAATTTTATCTTCCCAGTTCAAAAAGAAAAAATTCCTTTAGTAATAAAGGATATGGTTAAAAGACGAAAACAATTACGAAAAGAAAAAAAATGGGCAGAATCTGATAATATCAGAAAAGAAATTGAAAGATTGGGTTTTGAAATAAAAGACACGGCAACTGGCACAACAATAAAAATATCAGGAAAATAGGAAACATAACTTGCCAAAGCTAATAAGTTAAGTAGAATAAAATTGATGAACAGAAATCAAAAAACAAATCAAGAATTACCCGACAAAACACCTCCTCAAAATATTGAGGCAGAAAAAAGTTTATTGGGTAGCTTAATGATAGACAAAAACGCTATCGTCAAAGTTGTTGATTTTTTACAAAGTAGAGATTTCTATAGAACTAATCACCAAACTATTTATTCGGCAATGCAGGAATTATTTGAGAAAAATGAAATAATTGACTTCCTGTCTTTGTCTTCTCGACTTAAAGAAAAAGAAGAATTAGAAAAAATTGGTGGAAAAACCTATTTAACCGAGATAATAAATGGTGTACCTAATGCACTTCATGTTCTTGATTACGCTAAAATCGTCCAGAAAAAAAGAATTCTTAGAGATTTGATTCAATCGTCTTACGAGATTGGTCAAATGGGCTTTAACGAAAAAGAAGATGTTGACATTTTGTTAGATAAAGCAGAAAGCAAAATATTTAGCATCGCTCAACATTCTCTATCTCAACAATTTGCTTCCATCAAAGACGAATTAGAGGGAGCGTTTGAGAGAATTGATAAATTATCCAAGAATAAGGGTACTCTAAGGGGAGTTCCTACTGGATTTGCTGATTTAGATAAAGTTTTGTCTGGTCTTCAAAAATCAGACCTAATAATTTTGGCTGCCAGACCTTCAATTGGAAAAAGTGGAATGGCTTTAGATATTGCAAGATATGTTGGTGTCCATGAAAAAATGCCAGTAGGAGTTTTTAGTTTAGAAATGTCAAAAGACCAAGTAATAGATAGATTCATTGCTGCCGAATCAAATGTTGATTTGTGGAAATTAAGAACAGGTACTTTATCCTCTAGTGCAGAGGACAATGACTTTGAAAGAATCCAACACGCTTTGGGAGTTCTGTCTGAAGCCCCTATTTTTATTGACGACACTGCTGGAGCTAATATAATGCAAATGAGGGCAATGGCTAGACGACTCCAAGCGCAACACGGCTTAGGTCTTTTGGTGGTTGACTATCTACAATTAATGGAACCAAGAAATTCCAATATGGGAATGGTAGAACAAATGACCGAAATCTCACGATCCCTCAAGGGTTTAGCAAGAGAATTGAGTGTTCCAGTTTTAGCATTATCGCAACTCTCAAGGGCAGTGGAACAAAGAACTCCTTCTATTCCGCGACTCTCTGACCTACGTCAAACAGGAGCACTTGAACAAGATGCAGATGTTGTCCTATTCATTTATCGCGAAGACAAATATAGAAAAGAAACAAATAGAAAAAACATAGCTGATATTTTAATTGCTAAACACAGGAATGGTCCTGTTGGCAAGATTGAACTATATTTTGACGAACAAAGGGCTAGTTTTAAAAATTTAGAAAAAAGAGAATTTGAAGAGGAAGAATCAATTATCCCTGAAGAAATTCTACCTTAAAAGGAGCTAAATCCCTATTGGAATAGCTCCTTTTAAAATCCTGTGTATAAAAATTATTTCCCGGAAATTGTTTTAATTTCCACTAAACTGAAGGCCTGACGATGGCCCTTTTTTACTTTATATCGCTTTTTTGCTTTATATTTAAAAACAATAACTTTTTTTCCTTTGCCTTGTTCTAATACCTCAGCTGTAACTTTTGCGTCTTTAACTAAGGGCCTGCCAATCTCTAATTTATTGTTTTTATCTAAAAGCAAAATTTGGTCAAATACTATCTCTTTATTAGGTTCAACTCCAACTTTTTCAATCTTTATTTTATCTCCTGGAGTAACTATATATTGCTTACCTCCTGTTTTGATTACAGCTAACATATTTTTAAATTATTCTTTTAATTATTTATTATTTACTTCTTTTGGTAATTGCTTTTTTGTATTAGAAGAATCTAATAATTTTTCTACTCGTCCCCCGAACAAAGAAAGTCGTTTTTCTGAATTATCATACGAAGAAACAGCATTCTTCAGGTGACTCCCTAATTTCCTAAAACTATTTGTTAACTTTATGCCATCTTGCTGAATTCTTGTCAATCGTTTTAGAATTTGTTGTGTTTGTTGAGAAACCTGAACATCCTTATACCAATGTTCAATGGCTCTCAATGCTAAAAATATCGTATTAGGTGATGTTAAGATGACTTTTTGGGAACGCGCATAATCTCCTATATCAAACTCTTTTACCATATTTATTTCATAATAGACAGCTTCTGCTGGAATGTACATTACGGCTACATCAATAGTATCTTCTTCTGGCAAAATATATTTAGAAGAAATTTCTTGTATTCTTTTCTTGGTATCTTCAATAAACTTTTTACGAAATTCTTTTTTCTCTGTTTCTTCTTCGCTTTCCACCATTCTGCGAAAATTTTCAAAAGAAAATTTTGCATCAATGGGAACCAATTTCTTATTGGGAAGTTTTAGAACTGCATCTACTTGTTCCCCTGAAGAAAAAAGATGTTGAATTTGATAAAGTTCTTTTGGAAAATATTCTCCTAAAATGTGTTCCAAGCTTGCTTCTCCCCATTGACCACGAATTTTAGGTGATTTAAAAAATTCTTGAAAAGAAGAAATCCCTTTTACCACTTCCTGAACTTGCTTCATATCTTCACGAATTTGAACTGTTTCTTTTGTAAAAGAAGAAATCTGCTGATTCATTGCTTTAGATGTTCCATCAACACTTCCTCTAATCTCTTTAAGTTGTCCAATCATCAAATCAGTTAATCGTCGTTCTAAGTCTTTAATTGCATCTGTTTGGGTTTCGTCTATTTTTGATTTTTTACGGGTCAAAAGAAAAACAGATATTACTCCTGCTCCGACGATTATTAATATAGTGATAATAAGAAAAAAATCAGTCATCTTATACTTAAATCAATATTGATATATTAACATTTTAAGATTGGGAAATCAAGGGTAATCGCCCCCCGTCCTCCCTGCTGGAGAGGGCGGGGGCGGGGGTGAAGTGGAGAAGGCGGGGGGCGGGGGATGAAGCGGAGAGAGCGGAGCTAAGGAGGCGGGACGGGGAACGGGATGATTGCAAAATAATAAAAAGAATGCGCGATTCCGTAGAACCGCGCTATTATTTGGTCTAAATAATACTTTTACCATATAACAATAGACCTAATGTTACATATACTGTAAACAACATACCCAATGCGATTGCCATGGTCAAACCGTTGTACCAACACCTTACATATCTTTTATTGTTAAATGGTATTACCCAAACTATCCAAGTGATAGCTATAAGAATTAAGAGAGCTATCATTCCGCTCCATACATCAAGTGGAAACAATTTGTCATAACTCATTATCGCACCTCCTGTTATGCGGAGAAAAGAACTACGCCGTTGTGCTTTATCTCTTTG
>CAZLVZ010000026.1:0-7034 GCA_964563465.1 uncultured Candidatus Saccharibacteria bacterium
AAGAAATTTTGAAGTCAGAGCTTGAAAAAGAAATTTAATTTATTTCTTTAATATTTTAAGATTAAATAAACAAAAGTTTATGGTAACAAAAATATTCGACAATATTCTTCGCAAATTAGAAGACATTCAAAAAATTGAGAATCTAAGCGATGAAGAAATGAAATTACTCTCTACGCCGAAAAGAATTAGCAAAGATAAATTAAATATTAATGGTAAAACAGTATCAGCTTGGAGAATTCTTTTTAACGATGCATTGGGCCCAGGAAAGGGAGGCGTCCGCTTTCATCCCAATGTTTCAGAAGACGAAGTAAAGTCCTTATCTTTTTGGATGATGATTAAAAATTCTTTGGCTGGTTTGCCCTATGGAGGAGCCAAGGGCGGTGTTAAGTTTAATCCGAAAGAAGAGAGTAAAAAAAATCTACAAGAGATTAGTAGAGGATTTGTCCATAGTTTTTATAAAGTTTTAGGACAAGATATCGATATTCCAGCACCAGATGTTTATACCAACTCTCAAACAATGGCTTGGATGCTGGATCAGTACGAGAAAGAAGTTGGTCATCACGAGCCAGGAATGATTACTGGAAAACCCTTGGAATTGCAAGGTTGTTCTTTACGCGGAGATGCTACTGCGCGTGGTGCATTTATTATTATTAAGCAAATAGTTAAAGATTTAGAAATAGATAAGGGGAAAATACTTACATTTGCTGTTCAAGGATTTGGAAATGCTGGGCAAAATATTTCGCGCATGCTTAACGAGAGTGGTTTTAAGGTTGTGGCAGTAAGCGATAGTAAGGGTGGAGTTTATGATGAGAATGGGTTAGATATTAATGAAATATCCAAAATTAAGGCCCAAGGAAAAGAAGTAAGCACTAACTTTGAAGGCAAGAAGATTTCCAACGAGGATCTTTTAGAATTACCAGTTGACATATTAGTGCTGGCGGCCTTGGAGAATCAAATTACTGAAGAAAATGTTGATAGAGTTCAGTCCAAACATATCGTTGAGATAGCCAATGGACCAATCAGCTATGACGCGGATAAAATTCTTTTTAATCGAGGAGTTAAAATTATTCCAGATGTTTTGGCCAATTCTGGAGGCGTGGTGGTTAGTTATTTTGAATGGGCTCAGAATAGAACAGGGAATATTTTAGACAAAAAATACTTAGAAGAACTACTTGAATCCAAAATGCTTTTTTCTTGGAAACGAGTATTTAATTCTTTTATAGAGAATAAAGAGAAAATTGACTTTAGAACATTGTCTTACATCATAGCCATTAAGAAAATACTCGCTGCTGAAAAATTAAGAGGTAACTTATAATCAAAATCAACAACAAATTCTTAACATTGTTTTTATATGACAGATATTAAAAACGAATATCCATTAGTAATTATCGGAGCTGGTCCAGCGGGATTAACTGCTTCCATCTATGCTTCTCGTTACAAAATAGAAAACTTGATTATTGGTCAGGCAGTTGGTGGCTTGGTTTTTGAAGCCCACAAAATTTGTAATTTTTCTTCAGAGAAAGAAATAACAGGAAGAGAGCTAACTAAAAAAATGCAGGATCACGCCGAATTATTGAGTGATCCAATTTTAATGGATAAAGTTGTTCACATAAATAGAGAGGCAAACGGATTTAAAATTTCTACAGAATTCGGTAAAGAGATTTTAGCTAAAACATTGCTTTTAGCCGTTGGAACAGAACATCGTAAACTAAATTTGCCCGATGAGAATAAATTTTTAGGAAAGGGAATTTCTTATTGCGCAACTTGTGATGCAATGTTTTATCAAGATAAAACAGTGGCAGTGATAGGGGGTTCAGATAGTGCCCACACAGCATCGCTTTATTTATCTGAGATGGCAAAACATGTTTACCAAATTTATAGAAGAAATAAAATGCGCGGAGAAACGGCTTGGGTTGAACAATTATTGAAGAATAAAAAAATAGAGATTGTTTACAACACGCAAGTTATAGAACTTGAAGGTAAGGATAAGTTAGAGAAAATTATTTTAGACAATCCACATAATGGACAAAAGGAAATTATGGTTGATGGATTATTTGTTGAGATTGGCACTATTCCAAGAACAAATTTAGCAAAAAAGTTAAGCGTGGACCTTAGTGAATCTAAATATATTAAAGTTGAAACAGATCAGAGTACGAATCAAAAGGGAATCTGGGCCGCTGGAGACATTACCACTAACTCAAATGGACTTAGACAGATTATTACTGCCTCAAGCGAGGGAGCGGTTGCAGCAGAAAGCATTTTTAAATATTTGCAAACATTAAAGTAAAATAGTTTTTTTATCTATTTTTTAATGTTAAAATAAAAGAGAATTATTAATTAAAAAATATGACAAAAACAATCGAAAATTTAATAAAGGCGTTTATTGGCGAGAGTCAAGCAAGGAATCGCTATAGTTTTTACGCTAAAGTTGCTAAAAAAGAGGGTTTTGAACAGATTGCTGAAATATTTCTGATAACTGCTGAGAATGAAAAAGAACATGCTAAGAGATTATTTGAGCACATTCAAGAATTAAACGAAGATAAAGTAAAGGAGTTTAAGATTGAGGCAACTGCTCCAACAACATACGGTGACACAGTTCAAAATCTTAAAGCCGCTATTGCTGGAGAGAACGATGAACACACTCGAATGTATCCAGAATTTGCTAAAATTGCCGAGGAGGAGGGATTACAAGACATAGCCGACAGATTAAGAGCGATTGCGATTGCAGAGAAGCATCACGAAGAAAGATTCCAAAAGCTTTTAGAAGAAGTGGAAGCGGGAACAGTATTTAAGAAAGAAAAAGAGGTTTGGTGGGTTTGTAGAGAATGTGGTTATGTTCATTTTGGGATAGAAGCACCGGAAAAGTGTCCTTCTTGTGATCATCCAAGAAGTTTTTATCAGGTTAAGTGTGAAGAATACTAACTTATAGAGTCAAAACAGTTGACAAAAATAGAGAATTGGTATATATTAAAAGATGTTTCTTAGTATAAGAAATGTAGGTCGAAAAAAATAATCAATCAAAAAGATAAGGAAAATAATGAGCAACAAGTTATACGTCGGAGGTCTCCCTTACGAGACAACCGAAGATGCTCTTAAGGATTTATTTGCAGAAGCAGGAACAGTAGCTTCTGTAGCTATCATCATAGATAAGATTTCTGGTCGTTCAAAGGGATTTGGCTTCGTTGAGATGTCTTCCGAAGAGGAAGCTCAAAAAGCTATTGAAACTTTTAACGGAAAAGAATTCGGTGGAAGAACTATCGTAGTAGATGAAGCCAAGCCAATGAAAAAAAGCTTTTAAAATTCTTTCGTAGTGTTAAATTTAAAAACAGAAGAGCCATCTCGGCTCTTTTGTTTTCCTAAAGAGAATTTTAGATAATGTTTTTTCTTAAAATATGTTATACTTTAAGAGTATTCAATTATTTTATATTCAATTAAAAATATGATCATTGCTTCAAAAATTTTAATTTGGTTTGTACGGGTTATTAGTTTAGTGGCAATAGCTTTCTTTTTCTTTTTTGCCATTAACGAGGGAGGATTAGAGATTTTTATAAATAGAGGAGAGCTTCGCATAGAAGGAATCCTATTTGCCTTTTTCTTGTTTTTTGTTGCCATTAGTGTAGCTATGTCTTTTTGGAAAATAAAAATTGGAGCTTTTTTGCTTCTTTTGTCTGGTCTATTATTATCAATTTTTGTTTTCATTATTGCTACTCAAAATAATTTATTAGTAGCAATTGTTATGGGAGGACCATTTATTCTTTCTGGACTTTTACTGTATTTGACGACAATTAAGAAAAGGTCGAGAGCAATTATGAAAATTGATTCAAAACATGAAGAATAAAAAAGTTTCTATAATAGAAAAAAAAGAACACCATCCCTTAATTAGAACAATTTATCTTTATCTTTTCGCTTTAGTTGGCTTAGCGCTTTTAATCTCTGGTAGTGTGCGGTTCGTTAATATGGGATTGAAGGCCTTTGTTTTTACAAAAGCAGAGCAGGATATGAAAATTGATTATATGCGACCTATATATCCGCCAATGTCTGTGGAAAAAATTAAACAAGCCGGAGAAGGAATGGAATTAAGCGAATTGGAACGAATCGAAATTAGGAATTGGATAGAAGAATATAGGCAATGGGAGGAGGAAAGAGGAGAAGTAGATTATTTAACAAGCAGGAGGCACAGAGATGCAGCGACAAACACTTCTATGATTTTAGTTGGTCTTCCATTATATCTTTATCATTGGTTTATCATTCGTCGCGAAACTAAAGATAAGAAAAAAGCATAGAAAAGTGGAAGTTAATTTTGTGGTAATTTTAATTTTCAAAAAGCAGCTCGCTTCTGGCGAGTTGTTTTGTTTGAGATAATGTTTTTTTTAAGTTAAAATAAATAGAATGATTGCAAGATGGCATAATTTATCTACTAAGGAGGTAGTCAAAATTTTAGGGAGTAATGTCAATAGCGGTTTAAGGCAGAATGAAGTTTTAGAGCGTCAGGTAGAATATGGTCAAAACTTACTTCCAAAAGGAAAATCTATTCCTCGATTGAGGATATTTTTGGAACAATTCCAAAGTCCTTTAATTTATATCCTGCTTTTTGCTGGGATTGTTGTTTTTTTTCTTAGAGATTATACAGATATGATAGTTATTTTTGGAGCCGTACTTTTAAATACTATTATTGGTTATTTTCAAGAGAATAAGGCAAGCGAATCGTTATCAGAACTTAAAAGAATTATTAAACACAAGGCAACAGTTGTGCGACAGGGAAATATTAAAATTATTGATTCTTCTGATTTAGTATTAGGAGATATTTTTATTTTAGAAGCAGGAGATAAGGTCCCGGCCGACGGCCGGCTTATTGAGGTCTATAACCTAAAAACCAACGAAATGGCTTTGACTGGTGAATGGTTGCCTGCGAGTAAAAGTTCCAAAATCTTACCAATAGAAGTTTCTCTTGCTGATAGAGATAATATGATTTATATGGGAACAATAGCAGAACAGGGGAAGGCAAGAGCAATAGTTACTGCTATTGGTCCAGCAACTGAACTGGGGAAAATAGCCACTACGGTTAAAGAAACACAAGAGAAAAAAACACCTTATCAAAAGAAATTAGCTCATTTTTCAAAAATAGTTGGTGGATTAATTGCTTTCATTTCTTTAATTATTTTTATAGAGGGACTAATTACTGGGGGAGAATTTATTGAAATGTTTACTATCTCTATAGCTGTGGCTGTAGCAGCCATTCCCGAAGGATTACCAGTTGCGATGACCGTTGTTTTAGCATTAGGTATGCAGAGAATTTTGAAAAAGAAGGGATTGGTTAGAAAATTAGTAGCAGCCGAAACACTAGGAAGTACTTCTATAATTTGTACAGACAAAACAGCTACTCTAACTCAAGGTAAGATAGAGGTGACTAAGGTATTAACTTTGGAAGAAGTTTTTAATCATTTTCAAAAATCTAAACAAAACGCTTTTGTTTATAAAATAGCAACTTTATGCAATGAAGCATTTATTGAGAATATAGACGAACCAAAAGATCAATGGATAGTTAGGGGCAGACCCACGGACAAAGCCATACTTAAATTTGGTCTTTCGGGAGAATTTTCTCAAAAAGAACTAAAGCAAGAATTTCCAGAGATTGATGAAATGCCATTTGATAATCAAAGAAAATTTTTAGCAACCCTACATAAAAATAAAGAGAGTAATATTCTTTTTGTTTCCGGAGCGCCTGAAAATCTTTTAGAAATGTCAAATTTGGAGTTTGAAGATAAGAAAAAGTGGAAAAAAGAAGTGGAAAAAATGGCAAACAAAGGTTTTAGAGTTATTGCTTTTGCCAAAAAGAAAACTTCAAAAACAAAAATAGATGAAATAGGATTTCAAAAATTAGAGCTTGTTGCCATTTTGGGGCTCTCCGATCCCTTAAGAAAAGAAGTTAAAAAAGCGATTAAAATTTGTAAAAAGGCTGGAGTACATACGATTATCGTTACCGGAGATCACAAGCTGACAGCTAAAGCAGTTGCCGAACAGATAGGATTTAAAATTGGGAAGAACAATATCATGGAAGGAAAAGAATTAGACAAGCTTTCAGAAGAAGATTTTCAAAAAAGATTAAAAGAGGTGCAGGTCTATGCCAGAGTGGAACCAAAGCATAAAATGAGAATAGTTAGTGCATGGCAAGACAGGGGAGATATAGTGGCAATGACCGGAGATGGAATTAATGATGCTCCAGCATTGAAGAAGGCAGATGTTGGAATAGCCATTGGTTCAGGAACAACCGTGGCCAAAGAAACATCGGACTTGATTCTTCTTGATAATAGTTTTAGTATCATTGTTGCCGCCATAGAAGAGGGAAGGGCAATTTTAGATAGTATTAGAAGAATTATTACTTATTTATTGGCAGACAGTTTTACTGAAGTAATTTTAATAGGAGGAAGCATGATAGTAGGCAAACTTTCTGGACAGGCGTGGTTTTTACCAATTTCAGCTGTTCAAATATTATGGGTTAATTTAATTGAAGATGGATTTCCAAATATTGCTTTAGCGTTTGAGGCCAAAGAAAAAGATTTGATGGACAGAAAGCCTCAAGAAAAGAAAGTGCCCCTTCTGACTCGGGAAATGAAAGTTATTATTTTTGCTGTGGGACTTATTACGGATTTTTTGATTTTTGGTCTTTTTATTATGCTATGGAAAGAAGGACTAGATATGCATTATATTAGGACAATGATTTTTGGAGCATTAACAATTGATTCCTTGTTCTATGTCTTTTCTTGTAAAAGCTTGAAAAGGGGATTAAGACATATCAATATTTTCTATAATAAATTTTTAATTGGAGCATGGTAATTTGGCTTATTCGCCTTACTAATTGCTATTTATATTCCATTTTTCAATCATTTATTAGGCACGGTGCCATTGTCTTTTCCTGATTGGTGGATTCTCTTAGGAACAGGAATGATAGAATTGCTTTTGATTGAATTGGTGAAATATCATTTTATTATTAGACACGAAACAGGTAAATAATAAAATGATATTTCACCAATTCA
>CAZLVZ010000027.1:0-6779 GCA_964563465.1 uncultured Candidatus Saccharibacteria bacterium
AGATGATTCCTCAAAAACTAAAACGATTAGCATAAATAGTGTTGGTCTTATTACTTCAACAAGTAATTAATTCAATAATAAATTATTAATGACTACTTCTAAGGGTTTTACTCTAATTGAATTATTGATTGCTATCTCTGTTATAAGTGTTGGTATAGCTGGCGCTCTTGTTTCTATGCAACAAAGTATTCCAGCTCTTGACTTTGCTAATTCTCGTTTCACCGCTTCTCTTTTGGCCCAAGAAGGCGTTGAAATTATAAAAAATATTAGAGATACTAATTTGTTGCATAACACTATATGGAATGATAGTCTTTCTATTGATGGTGATTACGAGGTTGAATACACAATTCCTCATATATCAATTTATGCCGATAGTTATCTTGTAAAAAATGAACATAATTTTTATAATCATATGTTAGGCGATGATACTAAATTTAAAAGAAAAATCCAGATTACTAATATTTCTTCTGACAAAATAGAATTAGAAATAATCGTATATTGGAGGAAAAGGGGAGGCGGGGAACACGAACTTATTTTAAAACAACATATTTATAATTGGCTAGACAGATAAGAGTATCTGTTGGTGTTTTCTCACTTGTCCCCACTCTCCCCAGTAGAGGAGAAAGAAACAATCAATAATAAACGGCAAATCAATGATTAACAATAAACGATTTAAAAACAAAGGATTTACTCTTGTAGAGGTTCTTGTGGCAGCTACTATTTTTGGAATTTTGATGGTCGCAGTTACTGGTCTTTTCATTTCTACGTTGCGCATAGAGAAAAATGTTCTTGGTTCTAAAAAGGTTTTGGGACAAATAAATTATGCTACAGAATATATGAGTCGAGCGTTAAGAATGGCAAGCAAAGATAAAGTTGGCACATGTATAGCTAGTGGGTCAAATTATGAGAGCGTCTCTATAAACGAAATTAAATTTATTAATACTTTACAAAACAGAAATTGCCAGAGTTTCTTTTTGAACAACAATCAAATTCAATACGAAACGAGTCCAGGGATTATTGTTGCGTTGACTTCTCCGGATATAACCGTAGAAAATCTAAAGTTTGAAGTTTCAGGAGAAATTCAGGGAGACAGCTTGCAACCATTAGTAACTATGTATATAGAAGCGCACGCAGAAAATGGACCCACTCTAAAAGTCCAAACTAGCGTTTCCCAAAGAAATCTAGATATAAATTATTAATAATAAATTATGCCCCTGCCTCCACCCTCTCTAACAAGAAGAATAGGAGCGGAAAAGACTAATGATTAAGCATAACCACAAAAAAGGCGCTATACTTTACTTTACTATTATTATAATGTCTATTCTTATGGCAGCGGTTTTTAGTATTACTTCAATTGTTTTAGTACAAATCAAGAATATTAAAGAAGCAGGAGATTCGGTTCTTGCGTTTTATGCAGCAGATACGGGAATAGAAAAAGCGTTATATGACATACTAAATAAGGCTGAATATCTGAACACGTTCTATGATTCGGAATTTGAAATATTAATAGACGGTGATTCCTATAAGTGTGATGTGAAAATTACCCAACCATTATTGTCTAAACCCTTTGGCGATTATCCTTCTGAAACATCTATTGAGCCCTCTGCTGATTGCGACGGACAATATTATTGTATTAAATCTATCGGCATTTATCGCAATATAAAAAGAGCGATTGAGGTTAAGGGACAAAGGCCTAGTATTGATGTTCCTCCTCCGTTTTCTCAGTGACTGGAAGTTCTTCTTCCCCTAGAGCTCCCCTCCCGTCGTTCCCGTTCTAAAAGTTCTCGTCCTCGCTCTCTCTAATAGGAATGGCGAGGGCGAATAAAAAATGAACAAACGAGCAGCGAAAAACAGAATAGAAAAACTCAAAAAGGTGATTAACTATCACCGTTATTTATATCATGTTCTAGATAAGCAAAAAATTTCTGATGCTGTTTTTGACTCTTTAAAGCACGAGCTTAAATCTCTTGAAGATTGTTATCCGGAATTTGTTACTATAGATTCGCCAACTCAAAGAGTAGGGGGTGAGCCATTAGATAAATTTCAAAAAGTGAAACATCGTATTCCAATGCTCTCTATTGAAGATATTTTTGAAAAAAAAGAGCTGGAAAAGTGGCAAAACTATTTAAAAAGATTAGATCCTTCCGCAGATTTTGAGTATTTTTGTGAGTTTAAAATTGATGGATTTGCAGTTGCTTTAATATATGAAAATGGAATTTTAGTTAAGGCCGTAACTAGGGGAGACGGAAAGATAGGAGAAAACGTAACACAAAATATAAGGACAATTGAAAGTATTCCTTTGCAGCTTCGATTATATAAACCTTTGTCGAATAAAGGACTTGAAAAACAGCTAAAAAGGATGATAGAAAATGGTAGAGTCGAGATTAGGGGAGAGGTATATATGGATAAAACTGTTTTTGAAAAAATAAATAGACAAAGGGCTAAAAATAAAGAGAAACTGTATTCTAATCCTAGAAATTTAGCAGCTGGCTCTATTCGACAACTTGACCCCAAGTTAGCTAGTTCAAGAAATTTAAAGTTTTTAGCATACGATATACCATCCGATACGGCTACCGATATGGGTATATTGACGCATTTTCAGAAACACGAAGTATGTGCTTGCCTAGGCTTTAATATAGAAAAAGGGAAAATTTGTGATAATATAGATAAAATTATAGGTTTTTGGAGAAAAGCCCAAGAAAAGAGAAGCACTTTGTCATTTCAAGTTGATGGAGTAGTTATCTTGGTAAACAATAACATTTGTTTTGACAAACTAGGCATTGTTGGCAAAAGTCCTAGAGGAGTTCGCGCTTTCAAATTTCAATCAAAACAAGCAACCACTGAAATTCGGGACATTCAGGTTCAGATTGGCAGAACAGGAGCAATTACTCCAGTAGCTATATTAAAACCAGTCAAAATAGATGGAGCGACCATTACTAGGGCAACCCTTCATAACGAGGATGAAATTAAGCGATTAGGAGTTAAAATAGGTGATACAGTTATTATTGAAAGAGCTGGCGATGTTATCCCTGCAGTAGTTAAATCATTAAAAGATCTGCGAGATGGCAAAGAAAAAGAATTTTATTTTCCGAAAAAATGTCCAGTTTGCAATACGCAATTAATTAAATCTGCAAAAGGAATAATTTGGAGATGCCCCAATGTAGTTTGCCCTGCTAGAGAAATAGAATTTTTGGAACATTTTGTTTCCAAAAAAAGCTTTAATATTCAAGGATTAGGCCCTAAAATCATCAAACAATTAGTAGCTCAAGGACTGATAGTCAAGCCAGCAGACATATTTAATTTAGAAGAAAAAGACATTATTTCTTTAGAAAGATTTGCACAGAAGTCAGCAATTAATCTAGTAAAAGAAATACAAAATACAAAAAATATTTTTTTAGATCGGTTTATCTATGCTTTGGGAATTCGTCACGTAGGAGAAGAGACAGCTATTGACTTAGCTAAACGATTTAAAAGCATAGATAATTTGAAAAAAGTTTCTATTGAAACGATAGAAGACATGCCTGATGTCGGAATTATAGTAGCTAAAAGTATCTATGAATGGTTTAGAGAAAAAAGAAATATTGATTTTCTTAAACAGCTTGAAAAAGCGGGTATCAATATATTATCTCATCTAAAAACAAAGAATAAATTATTAAACAAAAGCTTCGCGGTGACTGGGACGCTTGAGACAATGTCGCGCGAAACAGTTCAAAAACGTATTCGAGAGTTAGGCGGAAATAATAGGAGTTCATTAAGTAAAAATATTGATTTTCTTGTTGTGGGCAGAGAGCCGGGAAGTAAGCTAAAAAAAGCAAAAAAGTTAGGTATAAAAGTTATAACTGAAAGAGAATTTTTAGAACTTTTATAATCATATATGTTTAATCATTTTAAAAAATTTGATTGGTCTTTAATCGCATCAGCTGTGATTATATCAGGCATGGGTCTTTTATCTATATATAGCTCCAGTCTGGGCAAGGGAGGAAATTTTTTAAATTTTAAAAAACAAGTGATTTTTTTGGGGATTGGCATCCTGTCAATGATTGTTATTTCTTTTTTTGACTATCGAAATTTTAAAGAAAATTCTTATTTAATTCTTATTCTGTACTCTTTATGTTTACTGGCTTTGGGTGGCTTATTACTATTTGCTGATCCAATTAGGGGAGTGAGGAGTTGGTATAAGATTGGGTCAATCTCTCTCTCCCCAGTAGAGTTCACAAAAGTTATTTTAATAATTATTCTAGCTAAATATTTTTCTGCCCGACATATAGAAATGTATAGATTTTATCACATTATTCTTTCTGGTTTTTATGTTATTTTACCTGCTTTCTTGGTCTACCTTCAGCCCGACTTAGGGTCGGCGATTGTCTTAATTTTATTATGGGCAGGAATTTTAATTGTTTCTGGCATACGTTTAAAACATTTTTTAATTTTAGGATTTTGTGGCATTCTCTTGTTTTGTTTTTCGTGGAGCTTTTTGCTTAAGGATTATCAAAAAGAGAGAATTATTAGTTTTGTTACTCCCGAATACGAGCCGTTAGACATAGGATGGAGCCAAAAACAAGCAAAGATTGCCATCGGCAACGGGGGTATTCTTGGGAAAGGGATTGCTAATGGATCCCAAACTCAATACGGTTTCTTAACCGAACCGCAAACCGATTTTATTTTCTCTGCCATTGCTGAAGAATTTGGATTTTTGGCTATTACTATTCTTTCTTTTCTATTTTTATTTTTTTTCTGGCGGCTTATTAGAATAGCTCTATATGTTAACAATAATTTCTCTCGACTTTTTATTTTTGGAGTTGGCATTATTATCGTAGCTCATTTTTTTATTAATATTGGTAGCAATATCGGATTTTTGCCAGTTATAGGCATTCCCTTACCATTTGTAAGTTATGGTGGTTCATCTTTACTAGCTCTTTTTATCTCTTTGGGCGTCATTCAGAATATGAAAATCAACAGTTTAAATAGTCAATAATCAGCGATAAATAATTAGTTTAGTTATCCACACTTTGACCCTTGACCAAGGGTCTTTTTATTGGGAAAATAAACATACGATACGCTATAAAACAACAAAAAATAGTATATTGGATAACCACTAAGACCGATAATGGAAAAAGACTCTAAAGATCAAAAAGAATATATTTCCTTAGCTAAAGCATCTGAAAATTCTCCGTATTCACAGGAGTATTTAAGTTTGAGAGCAAGACAGGGCAAATTGAAAGCTGTAAAACTAAACAGGAATTGGGTAACAAAGAAAGAATGGATTAACGACTATGTGGCAGAAGCACAGAGTTACAGGGAAAATCTTAATCATAGAATTGAGAAGAAAGAAATTGAGAGAACACTTAAGAAAGAAACAAAAGCTAAACAAGAACCTCAAATTAAAGTATTGGAACCTGAATCTAAGATTGAGCTACCCGTAGTTTCTTCAATCCCAGAGAAACAACTAGGATTAAGATTTAGTATGGTAGTTACTTTAGCATTCCTGGTTCTAACCTCGTCAATAGCTTTTGGACAAGGAGGTTTCTCTGGAGCATTTAAAGATGCAAAAGGAGTTTTCTCTGATGTTGCCCAGAAATCTGAAGTTGTTCTTAACTCCATTTCCAAAGAAATTAGAAAAGGAGGAGCGGAAATTAATTTAGTTCTTAATCAATCTCTTCTTCCGATTGAAGACAAATCTGAATTTATTGCAATCACAGATTCAATTTATCCAACCACCATTTGGCAGGAAACAGGCCATGTCTTTTCTTCGTATTTCAATTGGTTAAGAGACAAACTAGGGAATGTTTTTGTTGCTAATCCTAAGACAGTTGCTTGGGAAAAAGATGTTAACAAGTCCCTTATCATAGAATCCAAGATTGACTCTCTGACCAACCTCTTAACTCAAGAAGAGCTAGACAAAGAAGAGATAACTTCTCTAAAGCAGCAAATAACTGAACTTCGAGAACAAGGAATATCAACAAAACGAATAATCACTGAAGTCCAGCAAGTTACTCAAATACTTCCCAAGGAAGTAATAGAGAAAAGAGTAACCCTCATTGACTCTATTGCAAGACAAGAGATGGATAAACTTAAACAAGACTTAGCTCTATTAAAAGAATGGGAACAAGACATAATTGAACTGCAAGCCATCACTAAAAAACTCAAATCTTCTCCTGCTCAAATCGTCCACGCCTCTGCCCCTATATACATAGAGCAACAAGGAATACAAGTAGGAGGACTTGGCAGTTTTGCTTCTTTAGGAGTAAGTGGACTTGGTTCAATAAAAGATCTAGGAGTCGGAGATAATACTACTCTTGGAAACGAATCTTCGGATCTTCTCACAGTCCATGCCACTTCTAACTTTTTATCACCAATATCTATTGGTTCTAACAACGAACTAACAATAGACACTTCAGGCAATTTATCTACCACAGGCAATATCACAACAACGGGTACACTCAACATCACAGGAACTTCTACTTTAGGAGTAATCACTGGAACCGCATGGCAAGGCAATCCTATAGCCACTCAATATGGAGGAACAGGACAGAATTGGTCTGCTACAGCCATTGGTAGCATTCCATACTTTTCTTCTCAAGGAGAGATGGAAGCTCTGGCCATTGGAACAAGCACTTATGTTCTTACAAGTGACGGATCAACTATTGATTGGTCTGCTCCATCGGGGGGTGGGCAATGGACAACACTAGGTTCAGATATTTATTACACAACAGGAAAAGTGGGGATTGGAACCACAACTCCTTCAACTGCTTTGCATGTGATTGGAGATTCCACATTAG
>CAZLVZ010000028.1:0-6545 GCA_964563465.1 uncultured Candidatus Saccharibacteria bacterium
GCGCGCTTCAATGGCATTGAAGAGGTCGCGAGTTCGAATCTCGCTGAGTCCACAAACAATGTATGAATAGTAATCATTCATAACCACAAAAAGCCAATATTATGAAAATTACATTATGCTCAAGTGCAACATTTTTTAAGAAACTACGAAATATAAAAAAATCTCTTGAGGAAAAAGGGTACGAAGTTCTCTTGCCAAGTATGGAAGATTTTCATCACTTAGACGAAGATTCATTGGCTAAAATTCAACACAATTTAATTAATGAACATTTCCGAAAAATCAACCAATCGCAAGCAATTTATGTTGCGAATTATAACAAGAATCAAATTGCAGGATATATAGGAGGAAATTCTCTTTTGGAAATGGGTTTAGCTTTTTATAGAAAAATTCCAATTTTTTTATTAAACGATATTCCACAACAAATTAGTTATAGAGAAGAATTGATTGCGTTAAAACCCATTGTTGTTGGCGAAAGTTGGGATAAGATAGATAGTATTCTTAAAAAGTTTTCTAAAACTAAATAAATTTTAATTATAATTTTATGAACAAAAAAACATTAAATTTAACTGCAACATCAAAATTTAGATTGCTAAAATGAAAAAGCCCCCAACGCAGACGAAACTGCATCAGGGTCTTTTTCGTAGTAATTATCTATAATATAGTAAAATTGATTGACAACGTCAAGTGGACAAAAATTAGAGAAAGTAGAGTCTCTCGCTGAGTCCACAAACAATGTATGAATAGTAATCATTCATAACCACAAAAAGCCAATATTATGAAAATTACAAAACAAGATCAAAATTTAATGATTCTCAAAGACAGAAATATTATTGCCTTTATTGTCGGAATAATATTTGTGCTTGCAGGATTTTTGGTAATTTTCAAACCGGGCTTCTTTGCTAACCAACCTCCTATGTGGTCAGGCCTTGTCGGAGTTTTGCTTGGTAGTTTTGTTATTTTGGTTGCGAAGATTCCTACTATTAGTCTAGATAAAACATCCAATAAATTATTATTTTTCTTACGGCAAGGATTAACTATCAAAAGCACCAAAGAGTACAATCTTGACCAAATTAAAGAAATTGAGCTGTCAGTAATTTACACTCCTTCGGGCAAAGGTAGCGGTTATTCACATCATCTGGCTTTTGTGTTAAATAATGGCGAGGTTGTTCCACTTAATTCCGGTAGTTCATCTATTATAAGAATAATGGGAAAGCAAACAATCCCGGAAAAAAATATTGGAGCGAGAATAGCCGATTTTTTAAACATTCCGTTTCGAGAGAGACGGCTTCCCACGGTAGGAGAAACACTGTCGGCCGTTTCCTCTGCTGTTCAAAGTGCCGCAGAGAAAGAAATGGAAAAAGAGAATAAAAGGATATAAATAAAAGCAATCCTCTTCGCGGAAGATTGCCCTTGAATGCAATACACTTTTGGTTTATGGTTAGACCAAAAAATATTATTAATATAACAAATTAACACTTCTTGTTGGATGGACAAAAATTAGAGAAAGTAGAGTCTCTCGCTGAGTCCACAATTGAAATATAAAAGATATGACAAATGCAAATATTCCATTACATGTAATCTTTGTTGAAGCTTGGGTCAGAAAAGGCGATAAATATTTATTGGCAAAAAGATCCTTAAAAGACGACCAAGCAGCTGGCAAGTGGGCGGTTCCAGGAGGAAAGGTTGATATGGAAATAGAAAGCAACATAGTGGAAAATTCGCTTAAAAGAGAAGTAATGGAAGAAGTCGGAATAGAAGTTAATAATTTCCAATTCTTAACAAGCAGATCGTTTATTCGCTCTAGCGGTCATCATGTAGTAGCTCTGTCATTTGTTGCAGATTATAAATCAGGCACAGCAATGCCACTTGAAGACCAAGACGAAATAAAATGGGCAACATTAGCAGAAATGGAATCCTTACTTGACGAGCATTGGAACGACATATTGATTAGCCTTAAGCAAGCAGAATTAAAAAATTAAGCCAAATCGCATCTGATAGTTTTTTATGCAAAGCAAAAAAGTTTTTAAAAATGTTTTAATTTTTGTCGCCCTTATCAGTGTTGCCATAGGTGGAATGTGGACATATAATCATTGGCAAGTGCAAAGGCAAACAAATTTGCCTGTCCAGAAATTGAACACATCTGCATCTGCCGGAGTAGTGCCACATCATTTGTTGGCAGAAAGTATTATTGAAGATTTTTTTGGTTATTTCTCCGCGCACGCAAAGCCAGAAACAATTATTTTGTTAAGTCCAGATCATTTTAGTGCCGGAAATGTTGTCGGAAATTCTTTTATCACTGTTCAAACTGAAGAACAAGAAGAATTGGGCGGAATAAGAATTAACAATACGTTAATCAAAAATCTTTCTTTATCTTTAGAAAGTAAAAAGGACAACAAAAATAATCTTGTCTTTAATAATGCTAGTGTCAATTTAGACCACGGCATTACGAATTTACTGCCTTTTATAAAAAAATATTTTCCCGAAAGCAAGCTAGCGCCTTTTCTTATCCCTGCAAATATTTCTTTACAAGAAGCAGAAAATTTTGCAGAAGCGCTTAATTCTTTGGCTCTTGAGAAAAGCATTGTTATTGCCAGTGTTGATTTTTCGCATTACCTGCCACTAAATGCAGCCCAGTTTCATGACACAAAAAGTATCAGAACATTAGTTAATTTTGAAAAATCAAATTTTGAAAACATAGAAGTTGATTCCTGGCAAGCGCTTTTTATTGCCAGAGCTTTTGCTGATTTTAGAAACAAAAATTATCCCCAAATTATTGCCCATTTAAATTCAGCTGATTTTTCTAAAGATCCAAGCACTTCAGAAACAACTTCGTATTTCAGCGTTGTTTTTGGGAAACAAACTTCGCAAGAAACTCAAATAAGTGCAGAATTAGCAGAAAGAACAATCCTATTTACAGGTGATATTTTGCTGGACAGGGGAGTGGAACGTTTAATGCAAAAAAAGAGTGTTTTTTATCCTTTTGAAAAAATTAGCCGGTTTTTTAGAGGAATTGATATTGTAGCTGGTAATTTAGAGGGGCCAATTAATCAAAATCCGCCTAATTTTCCAGATAGTTCTCTTAAATTCGCCTTTGAGCCAGAAACGGTTGCAGGACTGACTTTTTCTAATTTTAACCTGCTTTCTCTATCGAATAATCACACTTGCAACACAGGTTCTGACGGCTTAGGGCAGACTAAAGAATTTTTAGACAAAGCCAACATTGCTTATGTTGGCGATCCTATTCAGTGCGACAAAGATTTTTTATTTACAAAAGATGATATAGCTTTTTTAGCGTTTAATAAAACATTTCCGTTTAATTGTTCTGACGACGAGATTGTTGAGATTGTTGTGCAAGCTAAAAATTCAAATTTAAACGATTTTTTAATTGTTATTTTTCACTGGGGGAACGAATACCAAACTAAAAGTTCTACACTACAACAAAATTTAGCCCACCGCATTATTGACGCTGGTGCAGATTTAATTATTGGTCATCATCCGCACGTCGTTCAAGAAATAGAGGAATACAATAACAAACTAATTTTTTATTCTTTAGGAAATTTTATTTTTGATATGTATTTTTCGCAAGAAACTCAACAAGGTTTAGTTGTAGGAGCAGAAATTTATTCTGATAAAGTTATCTACAGATTATTTCCAATTCAAAGCCAACTAAGCCAACCATTTTTAATGCTACCAACAGAAGCTGATTTATTTCTAGCAGAATTAGCCAACAGAAGTTCTCTGTACTTGTCAGATAGCATAGAACAAGCTAAAATAGAAATAGCAAGATAAAACTTATACAATAAAATAAATTATAAATAAATATAAAAACAATATTATGCCAAAAAATAAACAAACCCCTCTAACGCCTTCCAGCCCTAATCTATCTAATTCTAATGCAGAACCTGAAGCCAAATCTCCTAAATTTGATTCGGTTAAACTTGTTTTAGTTATAGTAGTTGTTATTCTTATTTTGGGTGGAATTACAAGCGGAATTTTGTATTGGCTAAAAAGAACAAACCCCAAGATTTCTCCTGTTCCTGGTCTTAAATCATTACCTATCACGGCTGAGCTTACTGTGGCCAAACGTTTAATAAAATCAGAAGATATTGTTTTGGCAAAAACAGATGTAACGCCTCAAATTCCTGAATACAGCTTGCCTTTAAAAATGGAAGATATCTACAATTATCAGAAATTTTCTGAGAAAATTCAACTTAGCCCATCAGCTTTATCTCTCTTAGAGAAAAACGGTTTTGTAGCCATAGAAACGCCGATAGATATTGCTAAATACGAGTCAAAAGATGACTTTGTCGCTTATTATGACGAAATAGGGAAAAGAGACCTGCCTATCTTTATAACCACTGACAGTCTTCTGCACTACTATCACATTTTTTTTGATACAACCTTAATGAAATTGGAAAGAGATCTTTTCTATGATGATGTTTGGCAAATGAGTAAAGTGTTTTTCGACGAAGCTCTTATGCAATACAATAACGCGGATGGAGATTTAAAAGAAGCAGCTAAGAGAAATGTTGCCTATTTATCGGTTGCTTTGGAATCTTTAAAACCAAAAGCAAGTCAAGTAATGAGTGACGCATCTTTAAAAGAAGAATATTGCACACCGCAAATGGATACTAAATGGTGCGAGATGATGCTGAAAGGAGTTAAAGAGCGATATGGAGAAAAAGCCAGTTTCAAATATTTCAACGCAGTAGAGCTTGATAAATACAGTTTTGAAATCCCAGATTTTGTTAAAACAGAAGTTCAAAAAGAAATTGGATTTATTAAAGAACATAAAGGATGGGAAAATTCTCCAATTTTTATTTACCAAGAAGATTATTCCCAATATGTACCCAGAGGCCATTACACCAAATCAGAAAAACTTAAAAATTATTTTAAAGCAATGATGTGGTATGGCAGAATGACAGCTTTGGTTAAAGGTTCGCCAAATCTTTCTGAAGGACAATCTATGTGCACGGGCCCAATGGACGGAATTATTTCAGAATACGACGCTAAGATTCAAACGCTTCAAGCCAGTTTAATAACCAAAAAATTTCTGGAAAACCAAGAAATTCAAGAAAAATGGCAAAGAATGTACGCAATTACTTCATTTTTTGTCGGTTTTTCCGACGATTTAGGACCTTATGAATATAGCGCTGTTTTAGAAAGCTTGTTTAAAGAAAATTTAACAGCTTCTGAAATTGAAGAAAAATATACAGATATTAAAGATGCTCTTACAAACTTTCCCCATAACCCTAAAATATATAGTGGACTAGGAAATTGTCAATTATTTATGCCCTGCCCACCTCTATCTGAAGAAGACATTCAAGCAATTAAAGTCCAAGCCAAACAGCTTTTGCAAGACACCAAGGGGTTTAGATTAATGGGGCAAAGATTTACTGTTGACTCTTGGCTTTTTTCAGAAATAGTTTCTCCTTACAGTGGCGAATATACTGGTTCTAAAACGCCACGACCGTTCACTTGTGTACCCACCAATGTTCAATATTGTCCTGAAGGCAGAGGAGTAAGAGGCTTTCCAAGAGGACTAGACATAATGGCTTTGTTTGGCTCGCAAAGAGCAAAACAAATTTTAGAAAATTCGGGAGACACAGATTATTCTGATTTTGAAAAGAAGTTTTCGGAGTTGAAGGCAGGCATAGATTCTCTTACTGTTGACAATTGGTTTCAAAACCTTTACTGGAATTGGCTCTATGTTTTAAGACCTTTATTGAATGAATTTGGTCCTGGTTACCAAACTTTTATGCAAACCACTGCTTGGCAAGATAAAGAATTAAACACAGCCTTAGCTTCGTGGACTGAATTAAGGCATGACACGATTTTATATGTCAAACAGAGTTACACTATGATGGAAATGGGCGGAGGACCTTGGACGCCTCCGGTTGTTGGCTACGTTGAGCCAATTCCAGAATTTTATGCCCGACTTTTAACACTAACTAAAATGACAAATAAAGGCTTAAAAGGATTAGTGCCTCAAGAAGAATTAGAGAAATTGAAAATAGAGACTACTTTAAATAGTTTTTCCGACATTTTAGACAGATTATTAAAAATCTCTGAAAAAGAATTAGAAAACGAGCCCCTAGACGAAGACGAGTATAGCTTTATTGAAACTTTTGGCAGTATTTCACAAAATTTGATAGAAACTGTTTCTGGAGGAGAGATTGATCCTGAAGTCTTTAAAACCGTGTTAGTCGCTGACGTTCATACTGAAGGCAATACTAAACAGGTTTTAGAAGAAGGCGTAGGTTTCATCAAAAGCTTGATTGTGGCTTATAAACTACCACAAGGGCATATCTTGATCGGTGTCGGGCCAGCTTTTAGCTATTACGAATTTAAACAGCCAATGTCAGAAAGATTAACCGACGAAGCTTGGCGAGAAATACTAAACAGCAATCCACCGTCTGCCCCAGAATGGATTAAAAGTTTCTCAGAATAAAAATCCCCCACAAACAGATTTGCGGAATAAAAAATATGGAGTTATTAATTTTAATTATCATTGGTTTGATCAGCGGGTTTGTTGGTTTTGCATT
>CAZLVZ010000029.1:0-4572 GCA_964563465.1 uncultured Candidatus Saccharibacteria bacterium
TTGCTCTTTTTGCCCTATATTTAGTTAGCTTTATTGTTTTTGCTTTGCGAGCAAGCGGAGCATGGTATTTGTCAGGATTCGGTTTTCAGGGCATTAGAGCATCTATTGTTTTAATTCCGTGGTTATTAATTTTCGTGGCTTTGCTTTTGATTGTTACATTAGAGGCGCTTGTCAAGAGATTCTCTTTCAGTTATCGTCAGCCAATTCTTTATTCTGTATTAGGCATTATTATATTTGTACTTTTAGGGAGCTTTGCAATTGGTAAAACAGGGCTTCATCCCAATCTTTTCCAAAAAGCTAGAGAAGGCCGATTACCTGTGGCAGAGAAATTTTATCAGGGCTATGGTATGGAAAAATTTCACAATGTGCATCGCGGAGTTGTCTCTGAATTAACAGACAATGGTTTTTCTATCAAAACATGCAGAGACGAGATATTGCTTGTTATCGTTACGCCCGAAACACTCTTTTTGTTTGAGGGCAATGTTGAGATGCATGATATGGTAATCATCTTAGGAGAAAGAGACGATCATATAATAATTGCGCTTGGCGTTCGTAAAATTAATGATAAAATAGGTCTTTTACCAAAAAAGCACATGCCTCCGCGTTTATATAAATGAAATAAATATCTTTTTTTATTGTAGTAATAGATAGAACTCAAAAGGTCGATAATGATTCAATTAAATATTAATTAAAAATTAAGAGAAAAAATGAAAAAATTATTACTTTACACGCTATTGGGAGTCGGAGTTATCGGACTCACAGGAGCAGGAATGGTATTTGCAGGAGAAACATTCCAGAAAGGAATAGGTGGAGGACACGAAGCGATGTTAGAGGATAAAGCAGAGATTCTTGGTATGACAGTTGAAGAATTGAATACTACTAGAAAAGAAGGCGAGATGTTTCGAGAGATTATCGAAAGCAAAGGATTGGATTTTGATGAATTTCACGAGCAGATGAAAGCAAAGAGAGCTGAAAGGATTAATGCTAAGATGGATCAATTAGTTGAAGACGAAAGAATCACTAGAGAGCAAGCTAACGAAAAAATTGAATGGTTTGGAGATTTTGAAGGAAAAGGACGACGCATGGGAGCTGGAATGGGAGATTGTAAATTTAGGGGAACTAGAGGAGACGATTTCTAGTTTAGAAGTTTTAGTTGCTCCGTTTCTATAAGGCGCCAATGAAACGGAGCTTGAGTAATGTTTATTTTTACGAGTTTTAACAACTCGTTTTGTTTTTTTGTATTTTTTAGTATAATAAATAATAGAGAATTAATTATTAGAATAAAAATTATGGCCCTTATATCTAATTTAGAAAAAGACGATGCTTCTATTATTGCTAAAGCGGTTTACGAGAGTTTTGAAGAAAGTTCTGGAAGCGTTCCAGAATGGGTAAAAGTAATGGCTCATCGCCCTGAAATTTTAAAAGAGTTTGTTGAGCTTTTTGGAGTTATAATGAAGCAGGGGAAAATCGAACCAGCTTTAAAATGGAAAATAGCTCTTACTGTTTCCAAAACTTTAAAATGCGTTTTTTGCGTAGATGTAACTGAAAAGATGCTTCAAAAATTTGGAGCTAGTGAAGAAGCTTCTCAAGATACTAAAGAAACAGAAAAGGAAAAAAAGATTTTAGATTTAGTGAAAGATATAACAATAGATGGTCATTTAGATAATATAGAATTATTTAAGATCATGAAAGCCAATTTTAATGAAGCCCAAATTGTAGAGATTATTTCCGTAATTGGTCTTTTTAATTATATTAATCGTTTCAATAATACCTTGGCTATTCTGCCAGAATAGAGCTTTGTTCTTTGATTTTTCTTTTTTTCTTTGTAAAGCATAAAAAGGGGAGTATAATAGAAATAGATAATTAATTATTAAAACTATGTCTTTTCTCAAAAAGTTATTTGGCAAAGATAATAATGAAGGACAATCAGAAAAGAATTTTTCTGAACCAGTTTCTTCTCCGATAACGCCTCCAGTTCCTGAACCAGAGCCAGAACCGGAACCGATAGTTTCTCCAGCTCCAGAGTCGGAACCGGAAGAACCACAAGCCCCCATAGAACCAGAAGAACCAGTATCAGTTCCTCTTGGCCAAGGACAGGGAGTTGGAGCTGGAAATTTTCCAATAGGAAGACAGCCCAATGGGAGTGGAGCAGGACCAGAGGGAGAGTGTGTCTGCCCGAGTTGTGGCGCTAAGGCACCGCATCAGACAGGTACACCTTGTTCTGAGCAGAAATGCCCTCAATGTGGAACAACAATGGCTCGCGTTTAATTTGTTGTATGAAATAAAAATTGATTCTGGATTATAATCGATTAAGCATCAATTATAAGACAGTTTTTTGGTTTAGCTTGAATTAATATAATGTATTGCGAGAGAGTGTTTTTAATAGGTAATTTTAATAACTGTAAATTATTATGTTCAAAAAAAGAAGTGAGGAATTAAAAATTTGTATAAGTGCTACAGGAAATAATTTAGACGCATTTTTAGATCCACGATTTGGTAGAGCAATGTTTTTTTTGATTGTTGATTCTAATGGTAAATTGATTAAAGCGATTAAAAATACAGGAGAACAGGCAATGAGAGGAGCTGGCGTCACAGCGGCTCAAATTGTAGCTGACGAAAAAGTTGATATTCTTATTACTGGCAATATTGGTCCTAACGCTTCTATTGTTCTAGGTACTTCCAAAATCAAAGTTTTTATTGGTATTCCGGAAACACCCATTATAGATGTTATTAAAAAATATCAAGAAAACAAACTCCAAGAGGCAGTTGATGTAAAATTTTCTCAGTCTGGTCCAGGCCTTGGTCGCGGAGGAAGGGGAGGTATGGATCAAAACCAAAAGTTTAATTAAAAAAATAGCAGATATTTATTACTAGTAATTTTTATTTATTCTTTTATGCAAAAAGATATTTTTAAAAAAGGTCAAAAAGCTACCTTGACGGCGGGGTTAACTACTCTGTTTTTTGCTTTAGCAAAAGGAGTAGTCGGATTAATATCTGGGAGTACAATTCTTTTAGCCGACGCTGTTCATAGTGGAGCAGATGCTTTTTCTACCGCGACTGCGTGGTTTGGATTAAAAATTGCTCAAAAAGAGCCAACGGAAAAATTTAGATATGGGTTTTATAAGGTAGAGAATATAGCTGCGCTATTAATATCAATTTTAATATTTTTTGCCGGGGCAGTAATTATAAGTCAAAGCGTAGAGAAATTTTCAACTAAATACGAAATTAACATCCCTTTTGTAGCCATTGGTTTAGCTATCCTTGATGCTATTTTTATGTTTATAGTTGGCACTTATGAGATGAAAAGAGGCAAAGAGATTAATTCCCAAAGCTTAATAGCTGATGGCAAGGAATCAAGATTACATATTTATTCTTCTTCTTTAGTTCTGATTGGTATAGTTTCTTCTTATTTTAATTTTTTCTATATTGAAGGAATATTTGGCATTTTAATTTCTTTTATAATTTTTAAGGCAGGGTTTGAATCAGCGAAAGACGCTATTTTTGCCCTATTAGATGTTTCTCCAAGCAAGGATATAGAAAAAAAGATAGAACTTATTTTAGAAAAAAATTCCGATGTAGGCGATTTTCGAGACCTTAAGCTTAGAAGGTCGGGTCCCTTTATTCTCGGAGAAGTGAAACTAAAAGTTAAAAAGAAACTTTCAGTTCAAGGAGCTTATGATATTTCTGACACTATAGAGAGAAAAATTAAAAAGAGTATAAAAAAAATAGATTCATTCCTTATTTCTATTGAGCCATATGAACAAGATGTTCTTAAGGTTTGTATTCCCATTAAAGAAGACCAAGGGATGAACTCGGAAATTCCTGAACATTTTGGAAGAGCTAATAATTTTATTTTTATTTTAATAGATAAAGGAATAGTTAAAGAATGGACAGTGAAGAAAAACCTCTTTAAGGAAAAAGAGATTAGGGCGGGATTGAGTGCTGTAGAGCGGATTATGAAAGAAAACATTGATGTTGTTATTACTAAACAGATGGGCCCTATTTCTTTACATACCTTAGGAGATGCTTTGGTTGAGATTTATCAAACTGAAGAGAAAAAAGTGGAGCAGGCTATTGAATATTTTATTCAAGATAAATTAAAAGAATTAAAGAGTCCTACCCGTAAAAAAAGATGACTAAGTTAAAAAAAATTGCTATTTCTGGGGGCAAGGGAGGCACGGGCAAATCAACAATCGCAGTGTTAATGGCTAATAGATTAGTACAAGAAGGAAAAAGAGTCGTTCTTTGTGATTGCGACGTTGAATGTCCCAATGATTATTTGCTTTTAAATCAGAAATTATCAAAACCCAAGGAATGGATTTATGCCGATTATCCAACATTAGACAAAAGAAAGTGTAATAAATGTGGTTTGTGTGTTAAGGCCTGTCAAAATAATGCTATTTTTCAAGCAAAGGGAGAATATCCAGTATTTATAGGGGATTTGTGCTCTGGTTGCGGAGCTTGTCAGCTTGTTTGTCCCAGAGGAGCCATTAATATGAAGAAAAAGAAAACAGGGGAGATATATCAGAATAAAATTAAAAATCAATTTTGGTTAATTACAGGATTAGCCAA
>CAZLVZ010000029.1:4672-5981 GCA_964563465.1 uncultured Candidatus Saccharibacteria bacterium
AAGACAAAAATCTATAAAGAAATTCCTTATTCCAAAGAATTAGTTGAGGCATATTCAAGGGGTCGATTATTAGAAACAAATCTTATTGTATAACTATTATAGAGATATTTGTAGTTCGGGATTTTTCTTAATATTTTTTAAGCATTAGAAGAAAATGAAAATTGTTATTGTTTCTGGAAAGGGTGGAGTAGGGAAGTCAATGTTGACTTCGTCTTTGGCTCTTTTATTTTCTAAAAATAGAAAAAACATCGTAGCAGTGGATTGTGATGTTGATGCTCCAAATTTGGGTTTATGGCTAGGGGTGACTGAATACAGTAGAGTTAAAAAAGTTTCTACATCAAAAAGAGCGAAGATTATTAATCAAAAGTTTTTAGACGATGGTGTTCTAAAGGTTTGTAAATTTGGAGCGATATCAAAAAAGGGGAAAGATTACAAGATAAATCCTTTTTTATGCGAAGGTTGTGGAGCTTGTGGTATTGTTTATCCGCAAGCCGTTATATTAAAATCAGTTAAAAATGGAGAGATTAAAATTGTAAAAACTAAATATGGTTTTCATCTAATTGTCGGCCAACTATACCCTGGAGAAACTGGTTCAGGCAAGATAGTCAGCGAAATTAAACAAGAAGCTGAAACATTTAAACACGATTTAATGCTTATTGATTCTGCCCCTGGAACAGGCTGTCCAGTAATAGCAGCATTAAGGGATTCTGATTTTGTTGTTTTACTTACTGAGCCAACTTCTGCAGCTTTTTCCGATGTAAAAAGAGTTTTAAAGGTGGTAGATTATTTTAATATTCCTCATAGAGTGGTTATTAACAAGTGGGATATTAATAAGAATATAAGCAACAAGATTGAGAAATGGGCTGGTGATAAATTTTTAGGAAAAATATCTTACGATCAGGAAATTTTTCACGCTATTAGCAATTTAACTCCAATTATGGAGACAAATTTGAAAGCAAAAGAAGAAATTATTCAAATTTACAACAAGTTAATTTTGAATATTAAATAATAGAAAATTTACTTAATAGAAAGTTTTTTGTCTTGTGGTATTTTTTTCTTTGGCGAGTATAATAGAAATATATAATTAATATAAAGTTAT
The DNA here is from genome assembly GCA_964563465.1 of uncultured Candidatus Saccharibacteria bacterium. GTDB lineage: Bacteria > Patescibacteriota > Minisyncoccia > Minisyncoccales > PEYH01 > JAYENY01. Next base: position 5,772 of record CAZLVZ010000029.1, read on the forward strand.
GCCATTCTTTGGAAGATTATTTGGAAGAGGGCAAGGTGGGGGCGCTGGTCAAGGCAGAGGAGCGGGGCAAGGTCAAGGACGAGGATTAAACCGCCAATTAGAAGGTTCCGGTCTTGGTCCAGAAGGAGAGTGTGTTTGTCCAAGTTGTGGTGTTAAGGCACCGCATCAGACAGGTGTACCCTGTTATGAGCAGAAATGCCCTAAATGTGG
>CAZLVZ010000030.1:0-5813 GCA_964563465.1 uncultured Candidatus Saccharibacteria bacterium
TTGTTCATCTCTATTGGTAAGCATGATATTTATAAATATCTTTAATTTTTTTAATGGATTACTTTCTATCGCCACAGATATTTCTAATCATCTTGTGGGCGTTTTTTGTTATAATAGGAATATGAAAAAGATTTCAATTAAAATAAATGACAAAGAATTGTCAGTTGATTCCGAAAAAACGATTTTAATCATTAGTCTGTTATTGCTAAATTTACCGGGATTCCCGGTAACTTGACTTTTTTTTGCTAATCCCGGTAATATTGAAGTAAATATGAAAATTCATTTACCAAATAGTGCGTTTATTGGAAACATCGATCCCTTTTTAAGAAATATCGATTTATCTAATCAAAAAATATTGGAGATTACAGCAAACGAAAAATGGATTGCTGTTCATCCAGTGGTTTTGTCTTTGATTGCTACTCTTGGACTTCCGATAGGGCCAAAAAGTATTATTTGTAAAACCCTCACAGCGAAATCGTCACATTATTTATTAAGAATGGGATTATTCAAATTTTTAGGTATAAAATTTATTGGAACAAAAATAAAAGAGCATGAGCCGGCAGGTCGATTTATCCCGCTTACCCAGATTAGAAATTCTGAAGAATTATCACGCTTTATTAAAGAAATGATACCGCTTTTACATCTTAAACCCACCCAGGTTGATCCAATTCGATATGTAGTTAGTGAGCTAGTTAGAAATGTTATAGAGCATGCCGACTCACAAGCTGGAGCGATTGTGTCCGCTCAATATTATAAAAAAAGTAATAAAATAGCAATTGGAATTGTAGATACTGGCATAGGAATAAAAAAAACAATAAACCAATCTCATGTTGCCAAGACCCATATAGACGCTATCCGTCTATCCTTGACCCCAGGAATTACAGGAACGACAAAAAGGGAGGGTGGCACAGAATACAATGCCGGCGCAGGATTATTTTTTATCAAAAGTATAGCTAAAGTAAATCGTGATTTCTTTATGATTTATAGCGGAAATGCGCTATATAAACTACTGAAAAGCGGACCTAACAAATTATTTGCCGATCCATTTCGAGATAATCATTCTAAGTCAGAAAATTTACCGCTATAGAATGGCACAGTTGTTGGTGTGGATATTTCTTTAAATGAAACAAAAGAATTTTCAGAATTATTAGACCCGATTAGAGATATTTATTCAAAAACAGTAAAGGAGAGAAGAAGAGATAGATATAAAAAGGCTAAATTTATATGAAAAATATTGAATTATTTAAAAAAGTCGGTTCGTTCGCTGAGAATAAAGACATAGATAGAGATGTCAGAATAGAAGAAATCATACCTGCTATAGAAAATAGTCAGAATGTTATTATAGATTTTAATAACATTGATGCCGTAACCCAATCTTTCATACATGCCCTTATCAGCGATTTGATTAGAAGATATGGTAATGAAGTTTTGGATAAAATTAGTTTTAAATCTTGCAATAAAAATGTTCAAAAGATAATAATGATTGTTACGGATTATATGCAAGAAGGAGCTTAATGGGATTTGGGCATTAACCTTTTTGATTCAATTCAGCTTTTTCTCGAAGCAAAAAATCGTTTTTTGAACGATTTTTTGTTATAATAGAAAGATGAAAAAGATTTCAATTAAAATAAATGGGAAGGAACTATTAGTTGATTCTGGAAAAACGATTTTAGAAATTGCCTTGGAAAATGAAATTGATATTCCATCTCTTTGTTATCATCCTGACATTGAAACAAAGAATCATTGCGAAATGTGTTTGGTTGAAATAAAGGGAAAAGATGAATTGAAGCGGGCTTGCACAACGCAGGTAGAAGAGGGAATGGAAATTATAACAGAATCGCCAGAGATTCAGGAATCAAGAAATAAAAAATTAGATTTAATTCTCAAAAAACATCTTTTAGAATGCGATGATTGTGTTTGGTTTCAGCATTGTAAGCTTTTAGAATTAGTAAATAAGTTTAAGGGAAAGATAACTAATGAAAAGCCAAAAGGAGCTGAAGTGTTTCAGTCGGGCTCAATCGTGTTTGACCAGACAAAATGTATTGGTTGTGAACACTGCGTAAGCGTTTGTCCAACAGGTTTTTTGGAAATGAATGATAGAGGACAAGTAGTATTGTCCGAGGACAAAAATAAAGAGTGTATAAATTGCGGACAGTGTATTCTTCATTGTCCCGTTGGGGCGATTGAAGGAATAGGCGAGTTTGAGCAATTAAAAAAGTTTTTTAAAGATGAAAATAAAGTTACAGTTGTTCAGTTTGCGCCATCATTAAGGACAAGCATTGGCGAGGAGTTTGGCATGGAATATGGCGAGATCGCCACAGGTCAACTTGTAGCGGGCTTAAAAAAACTCGGATTTGATTATGTTTTTGACACTGCTTCGGGCGCGGATTTTACAACAATGGAGGAAGCTGAAGAATTAATTGAAAGAATCACTAAAAACGAGAAACTACCTGCCATGACTTCATGCTGTCCTGCGTGGGTAAAATTTATAGAATTTTATTATCCAGAGTTTATTGAAAATTTATGTACCACACGATCTCCGCAAACAATACTTGGTGGCATTATTAAGAATTACTGGAGTAAAGAGAACGATATCAAGCCGGAAAATATTTTTATGGTTTCCATAATGCCTTGCGTTGCCAAGAAATTTGAGATTAAAAGAAAAGAATTAAAAATAAACGGAATCTATCCGGTTGATTCTGTTTTGACTACTCGGGAGTTAGTAAGAATTTTTAAGCAGAACAAAATTGATTTGAAAAATATTAATTCGATAGAAGCAGACGATCCCTTAGGACAACCGTCTGGAGCAGGAGTGATTTATGGTTCAAGCGGGGGTGTTTTTGAATCTGCTTTTCGAACAGCTCATTTCAAAATGACTGGAAAAGAGTTGCCCAAGGATGGAATAAAAGAAATTCGTGGAATGGACGGAATCAAAAGAAAAGAGATAAAAATAGGTGATCGTGTTATAAAAGTGTGTATAGTAAATGGGATTAAGAATGCACGAAAAGTAATGAAAGAATTAAAAAGCAATCCCAAAAAATACGACGCTGTTGAAGTTATGGCTTGTCCCGGAGGGTGCGTGGGAGGAGGCGGGCAATCAATGCCAAGTAATAAAGAAGTAATTAGGAGAAGAGGGAAATCACTTTATGCTATCGATGAACAAAAAGAAATAAAAAGCGCGCATGAAAATTTAGCAGTTAAGAAAATTTATAGAGAATTTTTTAATAATTCAGAAATAAAAAATAAGATTCTTCACACTCATTTTGCTCCTCGGAAAAAAACGAAAATTGAAAGATTAAAAAACTCTAGAGAATCTAAAGAAATATGAATAATGCAAAAATTTTAACAATCAATAGAGAAAAAATTATTACTTTAGCTCAATTCGCTGTTTTAGTTGGAGCTGCCACAATAGCTCCACTGTTGGGACAACAGGCGATTGCTGGCCCGATTGTTAATGCCACGCTTTTTATTTCAACAATGTTTTTGGGAATTAGAGCTGGAGTTTTAGTTGGCTTATTCCCGAGCATCATTGCTCTTTCCGTTGGTCTTTTGCCATTAGCCCTTGCTCCGATGATACCGTTTATTATGATAGGAAATGTTATTTTAGTTTTATCGTTTGATTTTTTAAAAAACAAAAATTATTGGCTAAGAGTTATTACAGCAAGCGCTTTGAAGTTTATCTTTTTGTTTGGCACGAGTTCAATAGTAATGAATTTAATTTTAAAAACAGAAATTGCTAATCGGGTTGCGGTGATAATGTCTTGGCCTCAATTTTTGACTGCCATTGCTGGAGGCACGATAGCATACTTTCTTTTCAGGTCTAAAAAGATTTAGTTTTGTAGAGTTGTAAGTTTTCCACAGGTGCTTTTTTTTAAAAAAGGAGTAGAATAAAATAATGTATTTGAATTTAAAGGTCGGATGAAAATTTTTAATTTAATACAATAAAAACATGGTTGATTGGACATTAATAACAACTCAAGCTTTGGGAGATTTTTGGCAGGGATTTATAATATTTCTTCCAAAACTTATCTTATCTTTGATCGTCTTCACTATCGGTTGGATAATTGCGAGTGGTATTGGAAGATTAATTCAGGAGATATTAAAACGACTTCAATTAGACAAATTGTTTCAAGTCAGAAAATGGAGCGAGGCCTTAGAAAAAGCGGATTTTGATTCAAGTCCATCTGAATTTATAGGTTCTATTATTAAATGGATTTTGGTTATCGTTTCTTTATCAATTTCTGTAGAAATTTTAGGATTGAATCAGTTCAGTATATTCTTAGCTAAGATTGTCGCATGGTTACCGAACTTATTAGCAGCAACTTTAATTTTTGTGGCAATAGTTATTGTTGCCAGTTTTGCTGAAAAAATAGTGAAAGCAGGAGTGCACAGCACTAAAGTTGGTTATAGTAAATTGGCAGGTGCTATAGTAAAATGGGCTGTTTGGGTTTTTGGAATTTCCGCTATTCTAATCCAATTAGGAATTGGAGATGCGTTGGTTGTGATTTTACTTCAAGGCATTGTTGCTATGCTAGCTATTGGTGGAGGATTAGCATTTGGACTTGGAGGCAAGGATGTTGCAGCTGATATTTGGAAAGGAATAAGAAGCAAAATTCAGAAATAATTTTAAACACTTGACAAGCAATTTAAATTTGCTAAACTTTAGAGCAAGTATATGATAAATTTTGTTTCTGTTTATATCAAGACAATGCAAGAAAGCGGCGCTTAACCGTAAGAGATTTTTATCTCTGGAAAAGCCGCTTTCTTGTAAGCGGCTTTTTTAATTTATCCTCTCACCATTTTTCATAAAAAGTTGTGAAAAGCGGTGAAAGGATAGAATACACGATTTGGAAAGTTCGTTGATAGCAAAATAGATCCTAAGCAATAAGGAAGCTTAGAAAGGAAATTGAGGTAATATATTTAAGGACAGATGGTGGATGCCTTGGGACCGGAAGGCGATGAAGGACGTGGCGTGGCTGCGATAATCTTCGGTGAGGTGCCTAGCAACCTTTGACCCGGAGGTTTCCGAATGGGGAAACCCTATGATGGTTAAACATCATAAACGCTGTTTTCAGCGTAGTGATACCTGGGGAAGTGAAACATCTCAGTACCCAGAGGAAAAGAAAAAAAGGTCATTGTTTTTCAATGACTCATTCCCTTAGTAGCGGCGAGCGAAACGGGAAATAGCCCAAACTAAATGTGTGATTTATTACACATTTGGGGTTGTAGGAGAATTCTATCAGGGTATCCGAGCATATAACCTTTCGGGTTATGTGCTCGGTAACTGCTGAGGAAGAAATTTAGGTAAAATTGTTAGTTGAATGCTCTGGAAAGAGCAACCACAGAAGGTGATAGTCCTGTAAGCAAAAATAATTTTACGCTTCTTGGAATTTTTCCTGAGTACCGTCGGGAATGAGAACTTGGCGGGAATCGAGCTGAACTATCAGCTAAGGCTAAATACTAACCGGTCACCGATAGTGAACTAGTACCGTGAGGGAAAGGTGAAAAGTAGCCCGGTGAGGGCGGTGAAATAGAACCTGAAACCATTTTGTCCACAACGAGTCAGAGCTCGCTTTATGCGGGTGATGGCGTGCTTTTTGCAGAACGAACCAACGAGTGGCTCTTAACTTTTCGTCTAAGCGGTTTTGCCGCGAAGGCATAGTGAAAGCGAGCGTTAATAGCGCGTTTTGAAAGTTAGGTGCCGACCCGAAGCCAAGCGATCTTACCTTGGGCAGGATGAATTCAGTCGAAAGACTGGAGGAGGTCCGAACCCGTAGGTCGTGCAATTCCTTGGGATGACCTGAGGTAAGCAG
>CAZLVZ010000031.1:0-5770 GCA_964563465.1 uncultured Candidatus Saccharibacteria bacterium
CCTCTTCTCTGTTCATTAAATTGGCTTCAATAATTTTTAGTTCAATGTTATCACTAAAAATTTTATAGTCCTCTCCTGCTGCATCATCCAAAAATGTCACTATCTCTTGGTCGGCAATTTCTAAAAGTTTTTGCTTTGCATTTTCTAAGGCCTCTTTCGTTATCTTGTGGGCTATATCTTTTCTTCCCCCTTCCATTTTAGCAAATGATTTACCGTAAATATCAAAATATAATTGGGGTGGAGAAAAATTTCTTAATCCTGGCACAGAGAAAGTGCAAGATTCAATATTATAATCTTCGCCTGATTCACTGGCTATTACTGGAACATCAACAAAACCACCTTGAGGAATAACTATTTTCTCTTGAGCATGAAATTGTTTTGTTGGTTCGCTTGAAGAGAGAAAGCGAGTCCCCTCAATCAAGCTAATAGTTCTGCTATGTTCGTTATAAACCCTAATTGTTCCTTGTGCCTTTTCTTCAACAGCCACTTCGGCCGAAGCGAATTCTTTATTAAATGTTTTTTCTATTTCAAAAGGAATCGCTGGAATAATTGTCTTGGATAAATCAACTGGAGATAAAATAAACTCAGCGGTAGATGTAGAATAAAGAATACTTGTATCAAATGTTAAAATATCTAATTTTGGCGAAATATCTACATTGATAACATTGGCAGTAGAAAAAAACCAATAAATTAAAATAACAAAAAGAAATAAAAATAATCCTACAAAAATCCTTTTTTTGGAAAAAATAATGCTATTCTTTTTCTCTATTTTTTCAATCTTTTTAATAGATTTTTTTTTCAAAATCTCTTTGTTTTGACCCAAAATCTCTTTTTTCTTTTCTGGAGGAATAATGTCGTAAATTTTCTTTTTTGACATATTAATTTAATATTGCTTTAATTCTTCTAATGCCAGAGCCAACTGACTCTTGTTTAATAATTTTAAAATTACCAAGTTCTGAGGTATGTTTCGCGTGCGGACCAGCACAAATTTCTTTTGAGAAATCATCAATTGAATAAACGCTCACTCTTTCCGGATACTTCTCTTTAAAAAAAGACATTGCTCCACTTTCTAATGCATCTTTAAGTAGCATATTTTCCTTTTCTATTACTAAATCAGCTTTAATCTTTTCGTTAACTAAATGTTCTATTCTTTCTATTTCTTCGTCTGTTAATTTTCTATCAAAAGAAAAATCAAATCTTAATCGTTCTCTATTTATATCCGAACCCATCTGCCTTGCACTATCTCCTAAAATTTTTCTCAAAGCACTATGTAAAAGATGCGTAGCTGTATGAAGATTAATCGCCTCTTTTTCCTCTGCTTCTTTTCCAATACCTCCAAACTTTTTTTCTGCCCCTGCGCGAGAAATCTTTTGATGTTCATTCAATGCATTATTAAACCCTTCTTTGTCAACTAAAAATCCTCTTTCTTGAGCAAGCTCTTCTGTAAGTTCTAATGGAAAACCGTATGTTTCAAAAAGAATAAAAGCATTTTTCCCACTAATGATTTTTTCTGATTGCTGTTCTTTCAAAAGTTTTTCAAACTGAATCAATCCCCTATCTAATGCTTTACTAAAATCTTCTTCTTCTTTCTGAATAATTGTCAAAATTTCTTCTTGTTTAGATTTAAGTTCTGGATAAATATCTTTATAAAGTTCGATTACCTTTTTAGCTAAATCTGTCAAAAGATTATTACCCCCCTGTAAAATTCTTTTACATCTTATCGCCTTTCTCAATAATCTCCTTAAAATATATCCCTTGTCAACCTTAGACGGTATTATCCCCTCACTTATTAAAAAGCAAGACGCCTTAATATGATCAGCTATGATTCTTGATTCTTTAGAGTTTTTGTCTCTATCAATTATATCAATAAGCGGTTGAAATAAATCTGTTTCAAAAATTGTTTTCTTGCCTTGACTCGCGGCAGCTAATCGCACTAAACCTAGACCAGTATCAATACCCTTTTTCCCTCCTTTCTCTTCTATGGAAAAAATTTTCTTGGCACTATCTTGATAATACTCATTAAAGACCAAACTCCAAAGTTCAACAAATCTTCCGCACTCGCAATCCAACGAACATTGTTCTTCTTTCTTGCACGGAATGCTAGTAAGATCATAATAAATATCTATTGTTGGTCCGCAAGGACCCTCTTCTCCTGTTGGTCCCCAAAAATTATCTTTTCTTCCCATGGCAATAATTCTTTTCTCTAAAATGTTGTTAGATAATAACACTTTTTTTGATTTAATGTCTTCCGGAGCCTGTGAATCACCCTTAAAATAACTAAACCACATTCTGTCTATTGATAAACTACAAACTTCAAGTAAAAATTCAAGTGCCAATTTAACTGTTTCTTCTCTGAAATAATCATCAAAACTAAAATTACCAAGCATTTCAAAAAAGGTAAGATGACTCTTGTCTCCAACATCATTAATGTCGGAAGTCCTTAAACATTTTTGACAATTTGCTACTTTTTTGCCAAAGAGCGATTCCCCTTTTAGATAATATGGCTTGAATTGTTGCATTCCAGAAGTAGTGAAAAGAACAGAAGCATCACTTGGAATCAACGAATAAGCAGGCACAATTTTGTGTCCTTTTTTCTCAAAAAAATCCAAAAATTCCTGTCGCAAATTAAAAGAATCCATTTATTGATTTATTTAACTAAATCTGTCAGCAACAATTGAGGCTACGAACGCATATGGCTTAACTCTCGCTTCAAAACCATTGCTTCTAATTAATCCAACTAATTCTTTTATCATATCGCGGGTAGCTCCATTTGTTCCAATGTCTGCATGAATATAGTTAAATTCATAATTTAATCCTTTTCCCAGTTCAACTCCCCTTTCTTTAATTTTATCTCTTAAAACCAAAGCCAAACGACAAGAGAGTAAAACCTCTTCTAAAATTCTTTGATGAAGGTTATAAAATTTTCTATTATGATATTTTACTTTTTTCAAAAAGAATCTACCGCCAGCTCCCTTTCTCAAAATAACAATAGCAATAGGGAAAGACGGTTCTTCTGAAGAAGACGAATCACAACCCACAATTATTTCATAACTTTTTTTAGGTTGTTCTTGAATATATAGAAAGAGTTCATTTAAAACATTTTCAAAATCCAAATCCCCTTTTGTCGGGTTATAAAATTTTCCCGAGATTATCTCTTCCATGCCTTAAATCTTATCAAAACTTATTCAAAATAGCAATAAACTCTTTTGCTTTAAGCGACGCTCCTCCCACAAGAACTCCATCCATCATTGATTCTTTAATATATCCTTCAATAATGGAAAAATTAATACTTCCTCCATAAATAATTTTAATTTTCTTGGATAATCCTTTATTATAAGTTTTCGCCAGGGTTTTCTTAATTACAAGATTTATGCTCATTGCCTCGTCATAAGCACAATTTTTTCCTGTACCAATTGCCCAAAGCGGTTCGTAGGCAATTATTATCTTCTCAACCTGATTACGGCTAATACCCTCTAATCCTTCTTGAATTTGAGTTTGTAAAACTTGGAAGGTTTCCTCTGCTTCTTTTTCTTGCGAGCTTTCTCCTATACAAAAAATAGGAATAATCTTCTGGGCCAAACAAGCCTTTATTTTTTTATTAACTAATTCATTTGTCTCTCCCATCGCTCTTCTCTCGCTATGTCCTATAATCGCATACTTACATCCCATATTTTTGAGCATCTTAGCCGACACTTCTCCAGTATGGGTTCCCTCTTCCCAAAAAACATTTTGAGCCCCTATCTTTATTTTCTTTCCAGCCATCACACTTAAATCGTGAATATAAGTAAAGGGGGGACAAATAATTATTTCTGTATTTTGTTTTTCTTGCAATCCCTTTTTTATATCCGAAAAAAGCTTCTTAGCACAAATTAAAGAAGAAGGATTACATTTCCAATTGGCAATAATTAGAATTTTCATTACTAAATTATTAAATCGTTTGTTTTCTTAAATACTCTGCTGCTTTTTCTGGCTCAATTGTTGAAATCTCTATGCCAGTGCACAATTCAAAGCCAGCCAAAATAGATGTTTTTGGCGCGATTACCCAATGCCAATGATAATAATTATGATCTCTACCGTCACAAGGCGCAGTGTGTAAATAAAAGTTATAAGAAGGGTCATCTAACCCTTTATTGAGTTTTCTTAGCGCAACGAAAAACGCTTCGGCTAAATATTTTTTTTGTTCATCTGTAATCCTTTCAAAATAAGGAGAATGTTCCTTCGGAGTAATAGAAATTTGAAAAGCAGAGGTAGAGGCAAAAGGACAAATGACCAAAAATTCCTTGTTTTCAAATATTAAACGCTTTCTATTCTTTCTATCATCTTCGTTCATTAAACAGTAAGCGCACTTTTTGTGATGCTTGTAATATTCTTTTGCTCCAGCTAAACTCCTTTTAATCTTGGGATCAAGCACGGGCGTGGCAATAATCTGAGAATGTGGATGAGAAACAGAGGCCCCTGCTTCAACTCCATGATTATGAAAAATAGAAATATAGTTGAAGTGTGGTTCTTTCATTAATTCCACATATCTAGCTTGATAGACATCCAATACTTCCTTAATTTCTTCAAGATTAAATTCTGCTATCTGACGAGTGTGATCTCTAGTTACCACAACTTCAGCTGAACCATAGGCGTTCATAAGAGAATGAATCCCCTTCTTTCTAATATCAAATTCACTTTCCTGTGAAAAAGCAGGATATTTGTTTGGAATAACAATGACTGTCCAATCTTTAGGAATATCGGGTTTTTTACTTTTTCCATTCTGATAAAAATATAATTTAAATTTTCCTTTGCGAGAAATTAGAAGTGGCGGTAATTGTGTTTCAATGTTGCAAAAAAAGCAATCTTTTTTGGGCACTACTTTTATTATCCTCTTCTCTTTTTTAAAAGTTTCTGGTCTTTGAGCCCTTCCAGTAGCAATAACAACCCAATCGCCGGATATTAAAGAAAAACGAAGTTCTGAAGGAATCTTTGGTTTTTTATCTTTTAGCATATCTACCTAAAATTAAATTTTTTCTAAGCTTAATTAAATCCAAAAACATTTTAACAATATTTTTGAGCTTAACTTTGCTTTCTAAATCATTTATCCATTTTACCGGAATTTCTTTTATTTTATAACCCAATCGTCTTGCTAAAATTAAGCTTTCAACATCAAAATTAAAACCATCTGTTTTTACCTTGGAAAAAATATCTTGTGCTGATTTTGCAGAAAAACCCTTGAATCCACATTGAGTATCTTGAATGTTCCAAAGTCCAATAATAAACTTTCTAATTAACTTAAAGCTGTCTCCAAAGATAACTTTTCTTATCCATGGCTGTGGCGGATCAAGAATTGCCCCCTTGACATCCCTAGAACCAATAACAACATCAAAGCCCTTTTCAAACCATGGCCACATTTTTTCTACCTGATCAACAGAAGTAGAATTGTCTGCGTCTGTAAATAATCTATAATCCCCTTCTGCCTCAAGCATCCCCTGTTTAACCACAAATCCTTTTCCGTGATTCTCTTTATTATCAATCAACCGTAAATTAGGAATTTTAGATTCTAAGTTTTTTATAACTTGAGCGGTATTGTCTTTAGAACCATCACTGACAACTACTATTTCGTAATCATAGTTTTGTTTTTGCAAATAAGTATTGATAAAACTAAGTGTTTTTGGCAAACGCTTTTCTTCATTATAAGCAGGGATAACAATTGATAATTTCATAAAATTATATTAATAATTTATCGTTGATTAATCATTCTTCTATTGTATCAGAAAATTGAAAAAAA
>CAZLVZ010000032.1:0-5581 GCA_964563465.1 uncultured Candidatus Saccharibacteria bacterium
TGGCAAACACTGATGATGGTTTTAAGTCCAAGGTTATATTGCTAAAAGGACATTGAAAACCAACCCTTGTGGGAACAGCCATATTAAATAAGAATTCCTGCAACGCCTGTTTTACATCTCCATAATTTAATTTATCATAACGAATGAAAGGGGCTAAAAGAGTGTCAAAGTTAGAAAAAGCCACCGCTCCCGCTACTTCTCCCTGAACAGTAAAAAGAAAATTTACTACCTGTCCCAACGCTGCCCTGAAATGTTTTGGTGGTTTAGATTCTATCTTGCCGGGCGCTCCGCCGAACCCCCTTACTAAAAGATCGTATAAATCCCATCCTGCGCAATATGCTCCTAGTGTGTCTAAATTATGAATATGAAAATCATTATTCTCTACTGCCCCTCTAATCTCTTTAGGATATATCTTGTTTAACCAATATTTTTTAACAATGTATGAAGTTCCATATCGATTTAATCCTTGAAGAGAAAAGGACATATTAGAATTTTCCTTAACTTCCCAATCAAGCTTCTCCAAATATTGGTCAACTCTATCTACGGCTTCTTCACTGACCGCTACAGCTTCTCTTGTTTTTCTTCTTTGTTCTCTGTAAAGAATATATGCCTTGGCGGTTTCTACTAAATTTTCCGAAATTAAAACTTCCTCCACTATATCTTGAATTTGTTCTACTGTTGGAATTTCATCTTTTTTAAACCTACGATTTAAAATATCAGCCGCTCGTTTAGAGAGTTTTTTAGACAAAGAGCCATCTGCCTGCCCCGTGGCGGTGATAGCTTTATAGATTGCTTTTGCAATCTTATCAGATTCAAAATCAACAATTCTTCCGTCTCTTTTTTTTGCTTTTGTAACTTTATTTTTCATCTTTTTTCTTTCTAAAGAGAATACTTGCTCCCAAGAAAGTCGAGCAAGTTGTGTTCCGTGTTTTTATCTTACACCAACAAAAAAATCAGGTCAAAAACCTAATTTTTTTAATTTCTGTGGATAACTTTCTAAAATATTTAGAGAGTCAATCTCTGAATAGTGAATCAAAGAATATTCTCATTTTTCTGCGACGGTTTTAATATCTCTCGGTTGGTCTATTTTGCTACCAAACTCGCAATTTTTTTAGTTAATTCGTCTTTTCCTTCGTTTGTTTTAGCCGAATATCCCAAAACGAGTATATCCTGCGCTTCTTTTTGAATTGACAAAAGCTGTTTTTCCACTGCGCTTTTAGATAATTTATCAATTTTGTTTGCAACAATAATAATTTGATGTTTATTTGCTTCGAGAATTTTTATCATATCCCGGTCGAGGGCAGTTAAGCCAACCTTAACATCAATAATTAAAAAAACTGCTTTGGGTCTCGCATTGGAAAATTCCACATACCAAAAAATCCTTTTGATCATTTTATTGCGCTCCGATATCGAACGCTTCGCATATCCATATCCGGGAAAATCCGCAAAATAGAAAGAATTATTGATACGGAAAAAATTCGCTTGAGCTGTTTTCCCCGGCATCTTACTTGTTTTTACAAGGTTTTTTTTGCCGACTAAAGAGTTAATCACGCTTGATTTCCCCGCATTGGAACGGCCGAAAAAAGCGATATGCGGTAAATTGTCCTTCAAACTGTAATCGTCCCCGATAACGCCTTTAATAAATTCTGCTTTTAATATTTTCATAATTATATTTGATTATATCAAAAAACCGCCTCTTTGGCGATTCTTCTCTATTATAGCCTATACTATAGTAATGAAATAATTTTCTGTCTTCTGAGTTTTAATTAATAAAGGTTAATGCCTTTCCTCGACAAACTCCCCGACCAGTTCTTCCTATCCTGTGGATGTAGTCGTCATAATTCTCTGGTAATTCATAATTTATAACATGAGTAATATTATCAACATGTAATCCTCTGGCAGCTACATCTGTCGCAATCAATGCTTGTACATCATTCTTTTTAAATTTTAATAAAGCTCTTGATCTTTGATTTTGGCTTTTATTGCCATGGATAGATTCCACTCTTAATCCTCTTTTTGATAATGTACGGGACAAATTCTCTACTCCATGACGAGTTCTTCCGAAAACAAGAACTTTTGTAAATTCTTCTCTTTTTAGCAAATCATATAAGACATCTACTCTTTTTTTATCACGAATCTTAACAACATCTTGTTCTATGTTTTTGGGAGTTATGGCTCGTCTTACAGAAATAGTAATTGGATGTCTTAAAAAATCGTTAATAAGCGCCTCAATCTTTTTAGACATTGTAGCGGCAAAACAAAGAGTTTGTTTTTCTTTAGGCATATAGCTCATTATGAATTTAATGTCTTTTATAAAGCCCATATCAAGCATTCTATCTGCTTCATCAAGAACAATCGTACTAACCTGATTTAATATAAGGGCTTTTCTCTTTAACAAATCCATCAGTCTTCCTGGGGTGCCAATAACAAAATGGTTTTTTTGTCTTAGCCTTCTTATTTGACTATTCATATTTTCACCACCAATACATATAGCGGAATATATGCTCATTCCAGTGGCAATTCTTTTTAACTCTTGGTCAATTTGAACGGCCAATTCTCTTGTGGGAGTTACTATAAGAATTCTTTTATGGTCATTTCGTAAAATATTCTCAACAAGAGGAATAAGGAAAGCTGCGGTCTTGCCGGTTCCGGTATTGGCTAGCCCCACGATATCTTTGTCTGAAAGAATCGAACTAATAACTTTATCTTGTATCGGGGTTGGTTCTGTATATCCCCTCCTCTTTATAGAATTCAATAAAGAAGAACTTAATGAAAAATCTGTAAATTGATTATTGGGAGTAAATACTTCTTCCTTAATATTAGAATTGTCTGCCTTATTTATAAAAGAAGAAATATTAAGTTCTGGTCCTTTTCTTCCTCCGTGTCTAGAAGAACCACCATTCTTGGATGAATGATTAAATTTCTTTTTTGACATGGACTTACCGTGTGTATATCTTTTTTGATTACTCATATTATTATTTTACTCTTTTTGCTCTTGTGCGATCTATTTCTCTAAGATACGCTTTTTTAATTTTACACTTTTAGGTGTTGCTAGTTTCCATATATAATCTAATAAAAAAAATCTCCTCGATAGCATTAAGGAGATCACAACAACTCCATGAACTAGAGACTGCTAATAGCAGACTCAATCGAATGGTTATAGGATATCATAACAAATCTTAAATGTCAATGGGTATTTGATATGCTCCGAGGGACGGACATTGTTAGAACCCGTTTAATGTGGAAATAAAACTTCAGCAAAACACCAAAGCAACATAAGGAATCCCATTGCGGTAGATAAAAATACAAGAACAGAATGATCTTTTTTTCTTATAATACCAATAATGCCGGTAAAAAAAGCTGCGATTCCGCAAACCAACCCGGCCAACATCGACAAAGCTACTCCGGGCCTGACCATAATATCGTGTGGTATTGTTTTTCCAGCTGGAACAGATTCATAAAAATCTACAAATGACATGCCAACATAAAAAAATACCGGCATCACAATAATCAATACAACCGACCATTTTCCTAAAGTAATTTTTGGCAGAAATTTAATTTTCTTCATAAATTTTAGATTTATTTTTCTTTTTTCTTTTTTCCCAAATAATTGAAAATATAGTCAACATTATAAAAATCAATGCGGTGCTAATATAAGCAAGAAAATTTGTTTCTGGCTCTGGGAAAAGAAACAGAACTGCAATCCCAATGAGGATAATCGGGGGGGTTAAATAATTAAATTTCATAATATATAATAAGATTTATGTTAAGTATACCAAAAAACCGCTCAAAAAGCGATTCTTTGTTTTTGAAAAGCAGATCCCCCTATGAACCATTGATTGAGGGAAGGTTAAAGAAAAACTGAAAAATTTTCAGGAAAAATTTAACTTTGTATCTTAAATTTTTTCTTATAAACTTCTTCCAATATTTTCAACGATGCCTGGACTGAAGGATTTTTAGTATTTTTTAGTATTAATCGTTTGCCGAACTTACTAACCAAAGGATTCAAAAATTCATCGCCCCAAGAGGGCGTAAAAGTCACAACTCCATCAAAATCAACTATAACATTTTCATCCTTTCCAATATTTTCTAGAGATGAATCAAAGGCAGCAAAAGATTCCCTGCCAAATTGACGACCATTAAGAGTTGTGCCAAATTTTTTAAAAAATATAATCATCCTTTTCTATTAAAATTTAATCGAAACTAAACAGCCTCGTAGACAAATATTTGATTTTCCAATTTTTAAATCAGGACTATTTTCTGCAATTCTAAGTTGAGCGCCTCCTGTTTGAAAAAATAGGCTTATCTGATTGGCAGCGATAACATTTCTTACAAATTTCAACCCATTACCCCTATATTCTGGGGCGCGACCAGAAATAATTTCAGTAAAAGCGACTCTTAGCGCATCTTGGTGCGTTGATAATTCTGGTTTTACTCTCTTCAGGGTTTTGAGGATTCCCTGTCCTCTATCTGCTAAGATAACCTTGCCTTTACTTAAATTATAGGCAAAAAATATACCTAGAGTATCGGGCCAATTGCCCAAATTATGATCAAAAGAATTATTGCCAATTTCGCCAGTAATGGCAGAGATCAGGGGATACATTTTTTTTAATCTTTGTATTTCCCCCAGGTCTCTCTCTAATCTTGATAAACGCGCCTGAAAAACAGAAATATCTTGGCAATAAAAAATTGAAGGCAATTTTATTTCTGATTCACTGACAACCCAACTCTTTGCTAAACTAAACAAATCTTTCGAGTTGCTCTTTATAAATTCATTAATATCATCTTTCCTATAGTACCTATTTCCTGTTTTCTTCTTACGAATAGGACGCAACTTATGAGAATTATCCCAACGACGGAGTGTCTGGATAGAGACTCCGAGCATTTCAGCTGCTTGACTGATTGTAAATAATTTTGATTCCATTTTCTTATAAATCTATACAAATTTAGTTTAAATCTATACATTTCTATTATATAGCCACCCAAAAACGCTGTCAAGCCCATGTGTCTACAAAAGAAAAACACGACAAGGGTGGTTTGTATGGGACACATTCAGAACCATAGATTAGGTAGAAATATAAAAGAATACAGCTATACACAAAATGAAAAAGGACGATTTTTGAGCTTTTATTTATGATATATCTTTGAATAATGTTTTTTAGCATATTCATCTTCCTCATATCTATCTTCTAATTCCATAGGCATTTTATCGTATCCAAAAATTATAAACTCCTTGAAATACTGAAAATAGAATCTAAGCAATCCCATTTTTTGATATTGTTTCCCTAGAATATTTATCATTTAAAAAACCAACCAAGTCTTTATTTCTAAAAAATTGATTTTCCTTTGCAAATTCCATTATTTGTTGTTGCCTTTTATTCATAATATAAATATAACATCATTGCGTCATTTTTTATTCAATCTCGCAACATTTTGTTATAATTATAAATATTATAATTCACCTTGCTTGGAGGTTCAACCTCCAAGCAAGGCCTCTCGGTCTCCCGAAAGGCTCACTATCCTGCTCTCTCTAGCGGACGATTTAAGAACCTTGGATTGGAAAAAGGTGTTTAGCTATTTG
>CAZLVZ010000033.1:0-5383 GCA_964563465.1 uncultured Candidatus Saccharibacteria bacterium
CATGTTTCTGTTTGTAAAAGAAGTTTTTGAGATTTTTCGTTTTGTTGTTTTTTGGTTTTATTCGGTTGAAATAAAAATTTGCTATAGAAACTTTCCTTTCCTAATCCAAGCTCTTCAAGGATAATTTCCCCTTCCGTGTATTTGTCTATAGTGTTTAAAAAACTATGCGCTTCCATTTTAAGGGCATTTCTAAGACTTTCTCTGTCGGATATGTATGAATCAAGCTCATTTATATAATACCTATAAATTTCTGGCGACAGATTGTTTGCTCTACCAAATAATTCTCTAAGAAGCTCTAGCCCTTCTCTCTTGAGGGCTATGCCAGGAAGATAGTTGATTATAAATGGTCGGGGTGAATTTTCTAACAAATGTCCAAGTTTTACTAGCTGAAAAGCTTGTTTAATTGACATCTCTTCAGCTTCCAAGTCTGACAAAAAACTTCTTTTAATAGATTTGCTCGAAATTAAGTCTCTCAGAGAAAGCACGCTAGGAAAATTTATTTGACTAAAAAGCCATAAATTTTCCGGATTTTCCAGTTCTGGTATTTGATATATATTTAATGCCGTCGCTCTATCAATATGATCGAATATTTTTACAAGTTTAGCAGTACTTTCACAAGTTAGACCCATGTCCCATCCTTCTTCCATTTCTTTTTTTAACCCCGATATTATCTCATTTGCTTCCATAATGTCAAAATACGCATTTTCGTTTTCTGGAATATCTACCGATGGAAGTATTAAATCGCTGTCATCGGGTGGGACTATATCTCTGCTGCCAATAATAAACAATATAAGAGCAACCAAGAAAATGGCCAAAATCAGAAATAAAATAATTTTAAAAAATTTATTCATAATTATTTTTTAGCAATCTTGAGAAGTGTTTTGATTACAGCGTCAGGACTTAAAGACATCGTTTCTATTTTCTCTTTTGCCAAGAATTCTGCAAATTCTGGAAAAGTAGAAGGCGCTTCTCCGCAAATTCCCACATATTTTTTCCTTTCGCGGCATCTTTTAATCACTTTTCTAAGCATTATTTTAACTGCTTCGTTTCTTTCGTCAGCAATATGTGCTATTTCGGCATTATCTCTATCCATTCCCATTGTCAATTGAGTTAAATCATTTGAGCCAATACTCATCCCATCGAAAACATCTAAAAATTCATCAACCAACATTATGTTCGAAGGGATTTCACACATTACGTAAACCTTAAGATCGTCTTTTCCCTTTTCTAATTTGAATTTTTTCATTAATGCCAAAACTTTCTTTCCTTCTTCTGGCGTGCGACAAAAAGGAACCATTAGGGCAACATTTTTTAGACCAAAAGTATTTCTTACTCTTTTTATGGCCTCACATTCCATTTTAAAGGCGGGTATAAACTTTTTATCATAATAACGAGAAGCGCCGCGCCAGCCAAGCATTGGATTTTCTTCTTTGGGTTCGTAATTTTCTCCACCAATAAGCTGAGCATATTCGTTTGTTTTAAAATCAGAAAAGCGAACAATGACTTGTTCTGGATAAAAAGAGGCAGCAATTTGCCCAATGCCTTCAGCTAACTCTTTAATAAAGAATTCTTTTTTATCTTTATGTTCAACCGTTATTTCTTCTATTTTTCTTTTTACCTTTTTATCTTTTAATTTATCAAAATTATACAGGGCCATAGGATGACATTTTATCTTTTGAGCAATAATAAACTCCTCTCTTGCCAGACCAACTCCTTTCACAGGCAAAAAAGATGTCTTAAAAGCCAAATCTGGCGAACCGATATTAATACTTATTTTAACTTTTGTTTTAGGAATTTTTGTAAGACTGTATTCTTTAACCTCATAGGGCACTTTGCCCAAAAAGATTCTACCATTTAATCCTTGAGTGCAATCAACAGTGATATATTTTCCCGTAGTTAAAATTTTTGTTGCCTTTTGAGTTCCCACAATACACGGTATGCCCAATTCTCTGCTAACAATAGCCGCATGAGCTGTTTTACTACCTTCGTCCGTTACAATAGCAGAAGCAATTTTCATAATTGGAACCCAATCCGGATCAGTCATTTTTGTTACTAAAATTTCTCCTTTCTTGAATTCGCTCATTTCACTTACGCTAGAGATAGCCCTTACCTTGCCTTCTCCAATTTTATCTCCAACAGCAATACCTCGTAAAATCGGTTCTTTCTTGGTGTTAATTTTATATTCTTTATAAACATTTTTTTTCTTCGCCCCATGCACGGTTTCTGGTCTTGCTTGAACAATAAAAAGTTTTCCTGTTTTTCCATCTTTCGCCCATTCAATATCCTGAGGCATCCATTTTTTATTAAGATCTGAATAGTACTCTTCAATCAGACAACCCCATTTTGCCAAGGTTAAAATTTCTTTATCTGTTAAAGAAAACTTTAATTGCTGGTTTTTATTAACAGGAGATAGTTTCAATCCGCCTTTGGGACTATAAATTAATTTTCTTGTTTTTTTGCTTAAATTTTTAACGATAATTGACTTATAACCCTGCTTTAAAGTTGGTTTAAAAACAAAAAATTCATCAGGCGTTATTTGTCCTTTAACAATTAGTTCTCCGACGCCCCAAATAGAATTTATCAAAACCACATTTCGAAAACCTGTTTCTGTATCCAAGGTGAACATTACTCCGGAAGAACCAATATCAGAACGAACCATTTTTTGAATTCCCACAGAAAGGGCGATTTCCAAATGGTCAAAGCCCATTTCTTCTCTATATGCAATAGCTCTGTCAGTGAATAATGAAGCAATACATTTTTTAGTTGCATTAATCAAATCTTTTTCCCCTCTAACATTCAAATATGTTTCTTGTTGGCCAGCGAAAGAAGCAGTAGGAAGATCTTCGGCAGTAGCAGAACTTCTTACAGCCACACTTAAATCTTTTTCTTTATAATCCTGACAAAGCTTTCTATAATTTTTTATTATTTTCTTCTCTAACTTTTTTGGAAATTCTGCGTTTAAAATAATACTTCTTACTTTTTCTCCAGTTGCTTGGAGATTTTTAATATCTTTTGCTTTCAGTTGTTTGAATGCTTGTTCTATCTCTTGATTAACTCCACTCTGTTCAAGGAAATAAAAATATGCCCGTGAAGTTAAGGCGAAACCATTGGGAATATTTATTCCTTTAGGCACAAGATTTCTGTACATCTCGCCCAAAGAAGCGTTTTTGCCTCCAACAAAAGGAACGTCTTTAATCGTAGTATTTTTAAACCAGAGAACATATCTTTTATCTTTAAACGCCATATGTAAAATGATTGATTAATGATTATTGGTTAATGATTTAATCGCATGAGCAGCGCGTAATGGGTCGGAATAATTAGGAATTTTATTTTTTTCTAAAAGATTGATTGCTGGATTGGTAAATTTGCCTCCCATAAAAACAGCGACAATAGGTTTTTTAGGATATTTTTTCTTTGTCTCAATAATAATTTTAGCATTTTTAATTGGCTCGGTCATTACTTGCATAGTTTGAATAACCATTAAACCATAAATATCGTTTTGCAAGAGCAACGAATCTATTGCTATTTTATATCTATCCGACAAAGCGTCTCCAACAATATCTACGGGATTATTCTTAGACCATCCCGAATGCATTGATTTTGCTTTGTCTATTTTCTCTTTAATGTTCGGATTAAGTTTTGTTAAATTAACTCCAAGCTGATAACAATAATCAGCAGCTAAAATACCAGCGCCACCACCATTAGTTACTACACCTATTCCATTTTTACATTTTGGTTGCCAGACCAACGCCTTGGAAACATCTAAAAGTTCTTGTAATGATTGAACCTCAATCAATCCTGCTTGTTTAAAAGCAGTAGAATAAATTTGACTTGTGCCTGCTAATGCTCCGGTATGAGATGAGACCGCTTTTTGGGATATTTTGGTTTTTCCTCCTCTTAAAATAATAATCGGCTTTATTCTACTTACTTTTTTAGCAATATTAAAAAATTCTCTACCATTTTTAAGCCCTTCAAAATATAAGGCAATTACTTTCGTTTTTTTATCTTTTCCAGCCCAATCCAAAAAATCAGGCAAGGTCAATCCTGCCTCATTACCATAAGATATTATTGCAGAAAATCCGTAGAATTTATCACTTGACGCATCAATAATTGAGTCCAAAAGCGCTCCAGATTGTGATATAAGAGCTATCTCTCCTTGATTTGGAGAAAGGGGCGCGAACGATGCATTTAATCCCGCAGATGGCCTTAGAATTCCCAAACAATTCGGTCCGATTAGTGAAATATTAGCTTCTTTTAAAAGTTGTTTAATTTGGTTTTGTAAAAAAGTCCCCTGCTCTCCAGTTTCAGCAAATCCGGAAGAAATAATAATAATTGCTTTAACCTTTTTCTCACAACACTCTTTGACAATCTTTAAAACGATTTTAGCCGGAACAGCAATTATTGCTAAATCAACTTTTTTATCTATTGCCCGAATCTCGGAAAATGTTTTTATTCCAAAAACTTTTTTTCTATTAGGGTTGATTAAATAAATTTTTCTTAATTTTTTACCTTGAAGTAAATTTTTTACCAATCCCCTGCCAACCGAACCATCTCGGTCAGTAGCACCGATTACAGCAATAGTTTTTGGATTAAAAATTGTGTCTAATTTCATATATTTATCACTAAGCCGGGTCTATTGCAAAATTTTAGCATCTACGACAACGGCTTTTTTATCGCTGATTATTATTGGATTAAAATCAATTTCTTTAATTTGGCTTTCTTTAACAATCATTTCTGATAAAGACAATAAAATCTCCTCTAATTTTAGGAGATTCGCTTGTTTTTGTCCTCTATAGCCATTCAGGATTTTATAACCTTTAATTTCTTTAATCATTTCTTTGACTTCTTTTTTTGTAACAGGAGCTAATCGGAACGAAACATCTTTTAATATTTCAGCAAAAATTCCTCCTAAACCGAACATAATTATTGGTCCAAAAACAGGATCTCTTTTTGCTCCCATTATTATTTCAATCCCTTTTTCTTGTTTTTGGATTAAAATATCAGCTTTTTTACTTTGAGCTAATTTGCTTATTTTTTCCCAAGCTACAGAAAGTGATTCTTCGTCTCTAATATCTAAAATTACGCCCCCGATATCAATTTTGTGCAAGATATTAGAAGAATAAATTTTAAGAACTACAGGATAATCAAATTCCTTGGCAAAATCAAAACCATTTGTTTTGTTCTTGATTATTTCTCCTTGTCCATAAGGAATTTTATACTTTGATAATAATTTTTTTGTCTCCTCGAATCCAGCTATCATTTATGGTTTGTTATTAATTCATTTATTATATCCTAAATTTTTAAAAAAGAAAATAAGGGCCACAATAGCGATTTCAAAACATATTACATATCACTAGGATATCACTAGGCCGGGTCTAGTGAT
>CAZLVZ010000034.1:0-4246 GCA_964563465.1 uncultured Candidatus Saccharibacteria bacterium
CCGCACAACAAATATGCAGTTTTGGTTTTGATTCAGCTTCTTTCCTGTGGACTGCGCGAGATTCAGTTGGAACCAAATTATACAGGAATTAATGGCTTGGCAGAAAATAAAAAGTCCTCGGCGAGAGAGATGATTTTCTCTAATACCGAGGACCTAGTGGCCAAAGCGAACCTATTCCTCTAATAAATTCCGCAATCCAAACATTGACTTAAGAAAGTCTTCTATAGATTTTTTTTGGCCCAATCGTACCGCTTCGATTAGATAATCTGCCTCTTGGTAGCCGTCTACTTGTCTTTCATAAAAGGTCTTACTTCTAACAACTGCATGAAAAAGATTCAATCCAGCAATCCTTGATTCAGTATAGGGAACATCAAGGCGTCTTCCGCCATGGGTATCAAACACACGATTCTGGTGATCACTTTCAATCAGAGGATCTCCTCCACTAAACTGAGCTGAGATAGTCTCCATTCCCTCCTTAATATTAGGATACACCTCTTCGAAAAACCATGTTTTCAATTTCTCGATAATCGTTATCTGAAATTCCTCAGGCAAACTTCGAACAACGAAACTAGACTGTCTAGGACTCAAGGCAACGAGGTCTACTGGCATCCGCAGATTATTCAGAAACACGAATAATTGGGTGTTCAACCAGATATCCTTACCCGCTATAATCGGAAATAACCCTATATCAAACCTAGTGTTAGCTACTTCCGGGTCTGCAGATATCTTTCTAAGGACCTCAATCCCCTCAATCCCATTCAGGCAAACATGTGGCCTAATAACAGTTTGTGAAGATGCTGAAAGAGATACCACCGCATGATTCAAAGCAGTCCTCAATGGAGAACTTTCGCCAAGCTGAACCAATATCTTAAGATCTTTTTGAGCCATCATTTCCTCCTTGTCTATTGATAAATCACCCTATAATATTTATCTAAGTATGTTAATAGTAAAACCTAAAAACCCTTAGAGATAAGGGTTTTTAGTATTCTTGGACCGTGCCAGATTCGAACTGGCGACCTCCTCGTTGCAAACGAGGCGCTCTACCAAACTAAGCTAACGGCCCGATTGAAATTTCTTAATGAATACAGTGAATTTAGAAAATTCATCGTCCTGAGACCTCGTGGGCCGAAGGACTACTTTATTATTCGCTAACTCATCTTAATGTGGGCGTGCGTGGACTTGAACCACGGACCTCGTCTTTATCAGAGACGCGCTCTATCCAGCTGAGCTACACGCCCGGATTATAGTTATTTATATCTCAAAGCATCTAATGGGTCAAGTTTGGACGCCTTGCGCCCAGGGATAAAACCAGCGATAGCACCCACTAAGGTCGAAACAACAATCAGTGTAACGATAAACCACAAAGGATAATAGAATAGGTTAACAGATTCTCCGCCAAACATTCCAGCTAATATATTTATTATCCAATTAAATAATTTTCCTCCCAAAATCCCGATGATTAATCCTGATATTCCTCCGAACAATCCCATGGCTATGGACTCGCTAACAAAAAGTAATAAAATATCTTTTCTCGAAGCGCCAGTTGCTCTCATTATCCCTATTTCGTTTGTTCTTTCTAATAAGGTTACTGTCATCGTGTTAATCATCCCAATAGCAGCTACAAATAAAGCAATCGCTCCAAAAAATCCCAAAGCCATTTGAATTCCTTTAAAAATTTTATTCGCTTGCTCTATGGTTTCGGAAAGTGAAGAAACAAAAAAACCTTTTTCTATCAAAGCATCTGTCACGGCGCTCATATTCTCTTCTTTAAAAACCCTCACCTTAGCTGTTTCGTACTCTAAATAATCTATTTTCTCCTTTAAATCTTTCAAGGGGAAAAATATATATACGGAATCTATCCCTTCAATCACACCAACAATTTTGTACTTTTTCTCATATCTGATTACTTCTTCTAGGTCTTTTTCTCCTTCAGCTAAAGAACTAAAAATTTCAACATTAACCTCTCTACCAATAATATCTTCGTCCTTTTCATCTCCAAAAAGCATAACCACCGATTCAGAAACTAAGATTTCTCTATTGTCTTGATTAGCTGGTTCTCCGAGTTCTATATCAATCCCCTCATATTTAAAATAATTTCCGTCAACCCCTTTTAGTACTACATTGGCAATTAAATCTCCCCAAACAAGTTGGGATGAATAGCTAACTAGAGGAGAAACATTCTGGACTCCTTCCATCCCTTGAATCTCATTAATATCTTCTTCATCAATAATAACAACATCTGGTTGGGCGCTGCTAATGCTCAAACTTAATAAAGTGTCGTTATTAACGATATTGGCTAAAAGTAAATTTTGGAAACCATAGCCAAGCCCTATTAAAAATAACACTGCGCCGGATCCGACTCCCATACCTAAAATCGTTAACCATGTTCTCAGAGGTCTAGTCTTAAACATTCTCAAAGAAAGATTGAAGGAATCAATAAAAAGCATATTAGGATTGAACTAAAATTATTTCTAATTTATTAGCTAATCTTCTAGCAGTAGCCCTATTTAATCCGACACCACTTTCTGTCATTGGTCTGTCAAGGTGTCGTTGAAAAATCTTCTTATTCCAATCCCCTGCTATTCTATGGCTTATTCCTTCCTCCATTCTTTGAGATTGAATATAGGAGAGCTGTCCAGGGTACTCGTCTAATAACAATCTTCTTAATTTTCTTGTCAACTCTATCTCTTTCGTCACTGGCATTTCTTCTCGCAATTCTGCTTTTAAAATGGCTGATCCTTTTAAAAGTTCTTTTATTTGAGAAATAAATTTTCTTGCTGTTTGCTTATAAAGACCAACTCCTCCGTCTTCTATAGGCTTATCTAATATTTCATATAATTGCTCAAAATTAATCTTCTTTTCTAAAAACTTTTGTATTCCTTTCTCTAAAACCACTCTTTGATATTCACCCATCTCTCGAGTTAAATAATCAGCCAAAACCTTCGCTTTCAACTCTTTAACTACGGCGTGGGGATAATGTTGGGCCATTTTATGCAACTCACCGAGAAATCTATCTCTTTCTTTTACTAATTTAAATTGTTTTTTTTCTGTATCAAGGGTTTCTCTAACAATCTTTCCATCCTCCATATAATAAACTCTGTGAGCAAAATGTAAGAACCTTGGATCGTGAGTAACTAAAATGATTGTTTTTCCATCCTTCTCGTTAAGATCTTTCAGAATATTCATTACTACTTCTGATGATTTGCTATCCAAATTCCCCACTGGTTCATCAGCCAGAAGAATATTAGAATTATTGATGAGTGCCCTAGCAATAGCCACTCTTTGTTGTTGCCCACCAGATAAAATTGATGGAAAACTTTCTCTCTGATCCGTTATGTCAAGCTTTTTTAAAAGTACTTCCACCCTTAAATTCCTTTCTGTTGATTTTTCATCAATAAAAAGCCTTGGTAAAGCTATGTTGTGGGCAACATCTAAACTAGGAACTAAATAATAGGCCTGAAAAATCATCCCTATTTTTTCCCTGCGATAGTCTACTAATTCTTTCTCAGAAAAGTTTGAGATTTCTTTACCTTCAACAAAAAGACTCCCTTTACTCGGCTTACGCAATCCTAAAATTGTGTATAAAAGAGTTGATTTTCCACAACCAGAAGGACCAAATAATATAACATATTCTTTGGGATAAATTTCAATATTCGCCCTATCTAAAGCTTTTACTTCATTTGATTTACCAGCATCATAAATGACGCTTAAATCGTTGCCCTTAATCAGTGGTTCCATGGTTAAATTATCTCAGTTTTTGAGTCCATCCAAAGATTTCTTCAAAATTCTTAATTATCATTTCTAACACGGTTTCGGTGCGTTTTGGCGTTAGAATGGTAAATTCTTTTGATTTTGTTTTATTTCCAGCTGCATCTTCTGACTCTACCCAGAATTTATAAACAGTAGATGCTCTAAAGTGGGTAGTTACAATAACATGTTTGGTACTCAAAGTAATATCTTTCGCAGATTTCAGTGCGACTGCCTTGCTAACAATTCCTTCTTGCCAGAACAGTTGGCCAGTAGATGGTTCATTAGTTTGCCAATCAATAATAGTTTGAATCCTATTCTCTTTTCCGGGATAAAGAGTTGAGTTAGCTCTAACTTGTGTAATAATTGGAGAGGCCTCGTCCTTGCCGGTAGAAAATTCAATATTTTTACTCCTTGCCTTGTTCCCGTATTCATCTTCAACTATTATTGCTAATAAATAGTCATTCTCAGGTTGAAGATTTTCAAGATTATAAGAATG
>CAZLVZ010000035.1:0-1135 GCA_964563465.1 uncultured Candidatus Saccharibacteria bacterium
GTCAAGGCGATAGTTCTTTTTATATGTATTATGTTAAAGAGGCTACACACCTATCCAGTTAAGGACAGATGTGTGCTTTCCTTACCTCATATGAAGTTATGAAGTAGTCTCTACGGGAAGATAACTCTAGGATGTATTTCCCGTGAGTTTCAGCCGCTATTCTATTTGAGAAGAGATAAATGTCTCGTACATCGTTATCTTCAAAGAGTAGTAGTGCTATATTGTTCATAATAACCTCCAAGAGTTATTGTTGTGTATTGGGAGTGGTTAAAGATGCTACACACACCATCCGAGGACAGGTATGTAGCATAATTGTGGGGTGGTTAGAACAGCATGGTTAGGGCTTCACCAGTGATTGTTGCCTTGGTCTGTAGTGTGCCACGGTTCTCCCATAGGTTTACAAACACTAGGTCTTTACCGTCGTGTGTGATCTTGCGAGCACTGCGTACTACATAGGTGATGTCCTTGTTGTATTCTGCCTTGAAGGCGTTACCATCAGCAAGTGTAGCTGCTTTAGCACTAGCATGTAGTGCAGGGATGAGAGTCTCTTTAGGCACATAACCAGTTACTAGAGCGTGAAAGCTAGGGTTTGCATCCCAGTATTCACGGTCGAATGTAAGCTTGATCTTGTTTGGGGTGTAGTCACCCTTGACCTCTCCCTTAGCTGTGAATGTAGGCGCAACGCGTTCGTTACTGAAAGTGAATCCGTTAGTGTTAGTTTTCATTATAACCTCCAAGTTATAGTCTGTGATAGTCAAGCTTGATATTAGATTTGCTTGCCAAAGCAAACGGTAGTGGGACCTCGTGGGATGAGAGGGGGTGGGTCAGTAAGTTGGAATCAGAGGTGAGGGAAGGGGACGAGGGTAAGGGTGTTGGTTGGGGGAACGAAGTGGAGGAAAGCACACGAGTTCAAAACTCAACGAAAAACGACCCCCCACCACCCTTATCCCATCGGGGTGGGTGTGTCTATAAACCCCACACACCGAATCTAACACAATTTTCTAACCTCTATGACATACCCTGCCACGGTATCATCCCCACACTCTATCTAGTCTAACACAACTTTTCAAACACCGAGACATACCTCCCCTCTTCCACACTCTACATCACTATTAACACCCCAAATACCATCCCT
>CAZLVZ010000035.1:1145-4238 GCA_964563465.1 uncultured Candidatus Saccharibacteria bacterium
TTTAGACAGTATTGCCCCTTTGGTGTCTCTCTCCTCTCCTCTCTACTGACAATATGCAGTGATATATGCATTAGTTCATGACATGTAGGATTACATGCATAAAGTGTCAATATATAGGATTACAAAAGTCAAGTAAAGTAAACGAAATACATGACAAATGATGGGTTTTCTCTCTCCCGATATAAAAAAATATGCATAAAAAAAAAGAAATAAGTGGACGTGTTTAATTTCTTCCCTTATATTATCTGCGAAGCAAACTTAGAGGTTAATCTTTTCTCATGCGTTAAAGGGGGGGGGTAGTGTACTAGTACACCAACACACCTCTATATATATTGTAGTTATTTATATTAAAAAGGAGACACTAATATGAGGACTAGATTAATTGAGTTATTGGAAGAGATTATAGAATGGGATGGAGATGATAAAGATATATTCTTTGTTACTGATAAGTTATTAGATTTTATATATGATGAGTTGGAAAATGATAGTCGTATTAGCTGTTAGTGATAAGAGAGAGGTCAGGGAACTGATTAATGATTGGCTTACTGTGTTATTACTTCATGAAAGAGATACTAATGAGAAGCCTAATTATAGTGATATGTTGTTTGATTACTTCTATCACTATCCTAAGTTTATTACCAATGAGTTCTTGATAACAGAGTATAACAAGGCTATTAGTCACTGGTCACGGATAAGTAATGCCTTTATTACATATGTATTGGACATGTTATATGATAGAGAGGAGATTAGTAGATGAGTTATGAGATACATATAAATCACCCTACAGGGCCTAAAGATTACACAATCTACACTAAGGCAGAGGCAGACATTGAGGGCATTAGATACGTTGATTGGAAGGTTGCTGAGGAAGGTGAGTGGTGTTTAACTAGTGATAACTATGTAGCAGAGGTTATAAAGACCAAGGACTACCACACTACTTATCATAATAGGGTTAATCGTTATATTAAGTGTGCTTTTGGTTACATTATGTTTAACTTGAAGAGTAGTAATACAAAGTTTAAGGCTGATGGGCGTAAGTGCAATCATACGTTCTCGGGCAAGAAAGGATTAGATGTTAGTCTACACAAGGAGCCAGGGAAGAACCTAGCTATGGCCTATGCACAGGTCATGAACAAGGATTTGGCTATAGACCTAGCTTACCCTGGCGGTGTGGGTGATAGTAAGAGAGGCATGTACAAGAGACAGATGCGCACGGAGGTATTTAAGACTATGGTACGAGAAGAACTAAAGGCTTTGTTACTTGATAGTGATTTAACAGAGAAATATACCCTAACACTGCTCAAGGATGCGATTGATATGGCTATAGCTAAGAAGGACGTGAAGTCTATGCTTAATGCTGTCAAGAACCTTGAGGATTTACATGGGATGATAGACAAGAACAAGACGGTTACGACACAGCAGATAGAGGGATCAAGTAAGATTAGCTTAATAGACCAGATTGGTGCTGAAGAGCGTAAGTTTAAAGCATCTCAGGTAATAACAGAGGATAATTAAAGATGATGAACGAAGAGCAATACAAGAAACTGAACGCATTGAAGACCCTTAAGAAGGATATTGCTCTATTTGGTAGGATATGCTTTTCAACAGCATTTAAAGAGAACTCACCCCCATTTCATAGGGAAATACTACAAACTATTGGCAACATAAGCCATAAACGTGTACTATGTGCGGCTCCCAGAGGGTCTGCAAAGTCGACAATCTTCTCTTTCCTATACCCAGTTTACGTTGCATCGTTCAAGGAAAGCAGTGAAGAAGTGTTTATTATTATCATATCAGAGGCTAGACAACAGAGTATCAACTTCCTATCACGTATTAAGTACCATCTAAGCACCTCAAAGAATCATCAGGAGTTATTTGGTGATTTGGGAGAGAACACAGCTAAGAGATGGCGTGAGGACGATATTGTACTTGCAAATGGTACACGTATTGTAGCGGTTGGTGCAGGACAAAGGGTTAGGGGTTTCATCGAAGGCGATACTAGACCTAACTTGATTATTGTTGATGACTTTGAATCAGAGAAGAATGCTTATACTGCTGAAGGTAGAGCTAAGAATAAGAAGTGGGTCACAGAGGCTGTATTGCCGTCACTGGCCAAAGATGGCCGTCTCCTCATGATTGGCACAGTCATATCTGAGGACTGCTTCTTATTCTGGGCTAAAGAGTCAAGTGCATGGAAGACACTATGGTTTACTATATGGGACGAGGATGAGAAGCCCATATGGCCAGAGATGTACTCGGTTGAGCGTATTATAGAGATTAGGGATTCAATGGCTTCTGTGGGCAATTTAGGGGGCTTCTATCAGGAGTACATGAATCAACCACAGTCACCAGATGAAGCTCCATTTAAACCAGAGTATATCCACCTACATCATAAGAAGCTTGAGACTATTGATGGGCAACACTGTTTAACACAGACTCAGGGTGAGGATAAGTCAATTATCCCTGTTAACTTATACACTGGTATTGACCCAGCTTCATCATTGTCGCTACATGCTGACTTCTTCGTAATGACCACTTTAGGTATTGATGCTGATGAGAACGCTTACGTAGTTGATATGGTCCGTGTACGAGCTAACCCAGCTGAACACCCACAGATGATAGTTGATAAGTATGCAGAGCTAAGACCTAAGAGGATGACCATTGAAACAGTTGGCTATCAGGAAGCACTACGACAGCATACACGCAAGTTAATGAAGGAAAGGGGATTATATATACCTGGATTAGAAAAAGGGATTAAACCTCGTAATGCTAAGTCTGAGAGATTACTGTCACTTGTACCACTATTTGCACAAGGTAAGTTCTTCTTCAGACCACAGGATTTGGAAGCACAGAAAGAATTCTTATCGTACCCCAAGGGTAAGCACGATGATGTCATGGACAGTGTTTACATGGCTCTTGATAGAGCTAAACCGTGTAGGGCTGGTAAAAACATGGTTGACAAGGATGGAAAAAAGAATAATATAACTAAGGTACTTGACTGGTTGGTCATGTGATAACTTTAAATAAACAAGGAATGGATGGTTTAAATGGATAAAGTAGTACAGGAAACATTGGACTTATGGGAAACATACA
>CAZLVZ010000036.1:0-4091 GCA_964563465.1 uncultured Candidatus Saccharibacteria bacterium
CTGCTCCGCGGGTAGGACTCGGACCTACAACCTAGTGCTTAACAGGCACCCGCTCTACCGTTGAGCTACCGCGGAATGAAATAATGCGTAATTATAGATTAAATCAATTTTGATATTTTTTCAAGTTTAATAACCTTCTAATTTTTTTAAATAATCGTGATTGCGAATTCGTTCTAAAGATTTAGCTTCAATCTGCCTTATTCGTTCTCTTGTAACATCAAACACCTCCCCTACTTCTTGTAATGTATGGGTTACTCCATCGTCTAAACCAAATCTCATTGAAAGAATCTTTTGCTCTCTGTCTGTTAAATCTTTCATAATTTCGTGAAGTCGTTCTTTCAATAAAGCACGGGCAGCTTTTTTTGAAGGAGATGGTAAATCTTCGTCTTTTATAAACTCAGAGAGAACGCTATCTTGTTCATCTTTATTGCCAATTGGAGTTTCTAAAGATATAGTTTTCTGGGCAATTCTCTTTATATGCCTAACTTTTTCAATGCTTAAACCTATCTCCCTTGCCATTTCTTCAGCTCTCGGTTCACGACCCAATTCTCTTAATAAGTTACGGCGAACTTTAGTATATTTAGAAATCGTTTCTATCATATGAACCGGAATACGAATAGTTCTAGCTTGATCTGCTAAGGCCCGAGTTATCGCTTGTCTTATCCACCAAGTTGCGTAAGTAGAAAACTTATAACCTCTTCTCCAATCAAATTTTTCAACTGCCCTGAAAAGTCCTAAATTTCCCTCTTGGATTAAATCAAGCAAAGTTAAATTAGCTGTTCTGCCCACATATTTCTTAGCAATAGAAACAACCAATCTTAAATTAGCTCTGACTAATCTCTGCTTGGCAGCCATATCCCCCTTTTCAACTCCTTTAGCTAAATCCTTTTCTTCTTTTGCTGTTAAAAAAGAAACTTTACTAATTTCTTTTAAATACATTTGAATAGAATCTGGTCTCCTGCTTGAAATAGGCTTGGTTTTCTTTTTATTATCGTCTTCTATATGCAAAAACCCTTCGCTTCTTTTTACTTCAATTCCTTCTTCGTCTAATCGTTGGTAAAGATCTTCAAGCCCTTCAATATCTTTCTCCGGCGTCGGAAAAAAATAGATAATTTCACTATAAGTTACAAATGCACGACCTCTGCATCTTTTAATCAAATCTTCTATCTTGTCTTGAATAAAAATCTTACTTTTTCTTTTCGGAGCATTCTCTCTTGCAATTTGCCTTACAACCCTCATTCTCTTTGCAGAAATTTTTTTAACTTTCTTTATTGGCTTTTTCTTATCAATTTTTTTCTTAACCTTTCTAATTGGTTTTAATGTCTTTTTTCGTTTAACTTTTTTAATCGGTTTAGAAACTTTTTTCTTGATTAGCTTAATCTTTTTCTTAATTATTGATTTCGGTTTTTTAACAACTTTCTTTTTTGCTTTTTCTTGTCCATCTATTTTCTTTTTTTTACGAGATTTTATTTTTACCATAATTTCTAATTGATTATTGATTATTAATTATAGCTAACTTCTCTGTAAATTGATTAAATTCTCTTGATATTTTTTTCATCTTCTCTTGATCCTTATCTCTTTCTGCCTCTCTAATACTTACGGATAAATCAGCCAATTTCTCTTTAATCATAAGAGATTCTAATTCGTTAAGACAAGTTAATATTTCTTCTTCTGGATTAATATCCTCTTTATCTTTTCCTGTTGCTATTTCTCCTTGAAGCGCAAGAAAATTAAGAAAATCCTTAACTTCTTCTGAAAAATTGAATTGTTTAAAATTTTTAGAAAAATCTTTTGGTTTTTCTTTGAAGTTTAATAAAATATCTCTAACTTGAGAAGAAAAATAATCCAAACAATCGTCTTTAATTAAATCTATGCCACGAACATAATTCAAAAGCAGGGATAAAACTTTTTCTTCGATTAATTCTCTCCTTGTTTTTTGATGTGAAGAAAGATTTTTGGTTACTGTTTTATTTGTTGGTTCAGATAATGCTAACGAATATTTTTTTGATTCCTGTTCAACGCTTTCTTCGCTCACTTGTAACTTAACAGCTAATTCCTTAAGCCAAGAAGATTGTTCAATCTTGTTTTCAACTCTTTTTATTACTGGTAATAACATTCGGGAAATTTTCCTCTTGCCTTCTGCTGTTTTACTATCAAACATTGAGAAAGCATTTTTGAAATAAAAATCAATAATGGAATTCGCTTGTTCAATTGCTTTCTTCCAATCTTCTGCATTAATAGAAATTACTTCTGCCGGATCTTTACCTTCTGGTAGGTTGGCCACAACCTTGATATCAAACCCTTGCGATTGCGCTAAATCAATTCCTCTCTTTGTAGCTGAATCACCTGCTATGTCCATATCAAACGCAGTAATTAAATTCTTAGAATATCTTTTCAATAAAGAAAGTTGTTGAGAGGTAAGGGCTGTTCCAGAAGTAGAAACAACATTTTCTATTCCTGCCTGACAAGACATTATCACATCTGTATATCCCTCTACCAAAACACAGGCGTCTTCTTTTCTAATAGGAACCTTTGCCTTATTTAATCCGTACAAAACCTTGCTCTTATTATAAAGCATGGTATTGGGAATATTAAGATATTTTGCTGTGGTTTGTTCTTCTTTCCCCCTACTTGTAGAAAAAACTCTACCACCAAATCCAATAATTTGTGAATTTAAATCAAAAATAGGAAAAATAATTCTACTTCGGAATCTATCGTAGGTTTTTCCTTTATCACTTGTAAGTGCTAATCCCACTCTTTCAATCTCTCCAACTGAAAATCCTTTTGTTTTTAAAAAACTCAATAAACTTTCCCATGTCTCTGGCGCAAAACCAACACGCCATTTCTTAAT
Organism: uncultured Candidatus Saccharibacteria bacterium; assembly: GCA_964563465.1. Classification (GTDB taxonomy): domain Bacteria; phylum Patescibacteriota; class Minisyncoccia; order Minisyncoccales; family PEYH01; genus JAYENY01. Next base: position 2,852 of record CAZLVZ010000036.1, read on the forward strand.
TGATTGTTCACTAATCCCCCTTTGTAAAAGATATTGCTTAGCCTTTTGTCCGGTTGAACCCTCGTGAAGTTGTTTCTCAAAGAATTTAGTTGCTAATTCGCAAAGTTCATAAAATCTTTTTCTGGCTGTTTGAATTTGAGGATTTTGTTTTCGTAATTCTACTCCGGCTCTTTTTGCCAAAATACGCAAAGCATCTCCAAATTCTACTCCTTCTATTTGTTTTACAAAACCGAAAACATCACCTGAAGCACCACAACCAAAACATTTCCAAATTTGACGAGTTGGACTAACAAATAACGATGGTTTTTTTTCGGAATGAAAGGGACAAATAGCTCTATAGTTTGCCCCTGTCTTCTCAAGCTTAATATAACTTGAGATTACATCTACAATATCTAATCTCTCTTTTATTTCGTCAATCGGAGAACTCATTGTTTTGCCTTGTTATTTAATGTTTTTTTAAAAAAGAATCTTATGCAATTAACCAATATTTTTAAGATTGTGTTGTCTTAGTCGCAAAGCAAGGTTTATAAAAATTATTTGCCAATTCATTTTCCATCGTGCCTTTGATCCCTCCCAAAAACCCATTTTTTTTTCTTTTGTAATGTGTCTTACTCCTTCAAGTACAAAGGGCGTAACTTTTATATTATTCTTTTTAGCTAAATAAGTGATAACACTTTCAATGTAAAATTTCTTCTTATATTTTTTTGGAATTTTATCCCAGAAAGATCGTTTTATCGCTCTCATCCCCGAAAATGGTGATTCTGTTTTTCGAAACCATTCATTTAAAAATGTCCTAAACATTTTTCTATCTATAGCACCTACTGTCATATCTGCAGTCTCTTGCAACACTGGCTCTAAAAGCATAGTTAAATGTTGTGAAGTTAATCCAACTAAATCAGCATCTAAAAACAATAAAATTTCTGCTTTAGTAGCTTGAACTCCTTTTTCCAACGCCTTACCTTTGCCTTGATTATTCTTTGTTCTTAGTATTTTTGCCCCACTTTCTTTAGCAATCTGCGATGTCATATCAAAAGAACCATCATCCACAACAATGACTTCGTCAATTAAAGCGTTGTCCTTCGCCGCCTGTATCACAGACCCGATACTTTTCTCTTCATTATATGCCGGTATAATTGCTGCAATTTTCATTTTAATCTTTTTCTCTTTTGCGACTCCTTTAAATAGTTTTTTTTCGTGGAAACTGGCTTACCACTTTTTCTCTCTAAATTTTTTCTCGCTT
>CAZLVZ010000037.1:0-4038 GCA_964563465.1 uncultured Candidatus Saccharibacteria bacterium
GACAGACGGCGACCCTATCAATCTCTGAGAGGTATTGCGCCTTATAATCATTAGATGAAAAGATTTTGTCTAAAATCTCAAGTTTAACGATATTCCTCTGCCCAACTGGGGCTTGGTATCTTAAAAAAAATTGCAACGCTTTTTTACTTTCATCTTTTATTTCTAAATTTAAATCTTTAAAAATACAATGAAGCTCTTTTCTTAATTTTTCCTTATTAACCCCTTGCTTTAAGTCAAAATCTAAATCAACCGAAAACCTATCCAAAAAACCAAGCATTAAACAACAAGTGCCTCCCTTTAAAAAAATATTCGGGGCAATTTTTTTATTATCTATTAAGCTTGTCAAAAGTCGATAAAGTTGAACCTTGTGATAAGCTTTTTTTTGTTTTTCGCTATTCATTTAAAATTTAAATCCTACTTCTTTTTGAATTTTTTTAACCTTGCTCCAATCTATCAAATTGGGAGCATCGAAATGATAATTAGCATCGTAATAAAGCATGTCTGCTACCGCTCTCTCTATACTCGCCTCTTTAACATTGTCCCTTGTTGTAATTCCAATTTCATTAAATAAAAATTCATCTTTCATTTGCCTTGAAATATAAGAATCATTTTTTATCTTGAACTTCTTCGACTGATTTGAAATCAAAGTAATATGTGGTATCGCTTGAGATATAATTCCCTCTTTAACTAAAATGCTCTCTGTTGATAGATAGCAAAAAGAATGTAAAAAACTCATTCCTAATTTTATTGGACTTAATCGCTCAAGAGGTATCTTAGAATAAAATCCTTTTTGGACTCTAATCAATATTCCCCTATCTACATATCTCTTTATGGTCATGTAAAGAGTATTTTTATTCTCTATATTCCATAACAAACCTAAATCCCCAGTATGAAAAAGATTCTGGGAATATTTCAAGAGTAAATCCAATTTATTCTTTTTTGGGTTTCGTTTCATTATACTATACATTTATGTACAGGATAACACAACGAGAATCATTGTCAAGTTCTTAAATAAAATTCGTTAAAATTTGAATTTATGTATGCCCTGCGCTTTCGCCTGCAACATATCCAGTGGTCCAACAAGCTTGTAAATTATATCCGCCGGTTGGCCCATCAAGATTAAGTATCTCCCCTGCGAAATACAAGTTATTGATTAGTTTTGATTTCATTGTCTTTTGGTCAATCTCGCTCAATTTGATTCCGCCAGTAGTAATAATTGCTCTTTTAAATCCTTCCAATCCTTTTACCTCCAAGCTGAATCCTTTCAAAAGATGCAACAATCCCGTTCTCTCTTCTTTAGTAATAGAGTTAACTTTTTTATTGGGATCAATTTTAGACAATCTCACAATAGTAGGAATAAGTTTCTTGGGCAACAAATCGTTGAGGCTATTTTTGAATAACTTATTATGGCTTTTTTCAAAATCTCTTTGAATTCTTCTATCAAGCTTTATAGAATCTAACGCTGGTTTAAAATCAATTTGTATTCTAATCTTACCTGGCAATTCTTTACCAATACGCTTACTCATATCAAGAATTATTGGCCCACTCATTCCGTTTGCTGTGAATATTGCTTCGCCGAATCTTGAATCAATCTTTTTATCGTTATTGTAAACGCTTATTTCAACATTTTTTAAACTTAATCCCTCAAGCTCTCCTATATATTTGTCTTTGACTATAATTGGCACAAGCGCTGGCGAAGGATCAATAATTGTGTGTCCGATTTTTCTAACCCACCTATATCCATCGCCAGTACAGCCAGTTATGGGACAAGCCATTCCCCCAGTACAAATTATAAAATTCTTTGCAATAATTTCTTCACCACTGCTTAAGATAATTTTTCTGATATTGTTTCCCCTTTCTACAATTTTTTTTACTTTTGAATTTGTTCTCATCTCAACATTAAATTTTCTTAAGTAATAAGAAAGCGTGCGGAGCACATCTTGTGATTTATCACTCGTCGGAAAAACCCTATTTCCTCTTTCAATTTTCGTTCTCAAACCATTCTTCTTAAAAAATTTTATTGTTTCGTTTACTCCAAATTTAGATAAAGAAGAAAAAAGAAATTTTCCATTCTTCCCGAACTTTTTTGTTATCTCCTTTGACTCTTCTACCTTGTTTGTAAGATTACATCTTCCTTTACCTGTAATTAAAAGCTTAACGCCTAAGCTTTTGTTTTTCTCAATCAAAATAACACGGGAACCACTCTCCCCGGCTTTACCCGCTGCAATCATTCCAGCGGGACCACCTCCAATTACTGCAACATCATATTCCATATATTAACTATACATAAAAACCGCCTCCTTTAAAAGACGGTCTCTTTTCTGTTTAATAAGGTTATCTTATTTTTTTCTTGTCTTTTGCTTTTTCTTAGGTTTATCTTTATCTCTTCCTTTCTTTTTCAGTTTTCTGTTAGCTCTTTTTTGATTCTGCCATCCCATACCCATTTTTTTCTTGTTTTATTTTTATTAGTTATGTTACGACCTTTTAGTTTCTCTTTTTTTATTTTACCAGAGAATTGATTCCTTGGCGATAAAAATTATGAGATAACAACCTTTTAAAAAATATTCTTTGGATAGCAAATAATTTTAAAAGCTTGTTTTATAAAAAATCAAGCCCGAGAAAGGGCTTGATTTTTATTCATCTAACTTTATTAAATAAATGCTTAGATACGAGTTACACTTACTGCGTTTGGTCCTTTCTCGGAATCAGCTTTCTCAAAAGAGACTCTATCACCCACTTTAAGATCTTCGTAGCTTACGCCACTAAGTTCGTTTCTGTGGAAAAATAAATCTTTATCTTCACCATCAACGGTAATAAATCCAAATCCTTTATCTGAAACAAGGGTTTTAATTATTCCTTCCATAGTTAAATATAAATTAATTAATGTTGTAAAATTTTATTCTAAAACTCAAACTCAGCTCCCCGAACAAACTCGACTAAATTTTTTACTAGGAAACTATTTTACATAAATCATCTTAACATTTATAGAAAATTAGTCAATAGCCAGCGGGAATATCTATACACATTTGGCTATTTCTATCATTAAAGACATTATTATAAAAGAGAGTTTTATTATTAACTCCGAGAAACGGACTTTGTTAGAACCCTTTTTTATTTTTATTTTATTGCAAGCCAGTACCAAAGCTTAATCGCTATCGGTATTATTGTAATAATAGTCACGGATTTACTAAAAAACCGTCTAAACTAAAAGACGGCTTTTGATTGATTAAGTCGAACCTAAATCAAAGAAAGAAAATTATCTATCTCCCCCATCTGAATAAATTCCTAACCCAACCGAATACTCCGTTAGCACCCTTCTCTCTATCTGCTAATTGTTGCAGTCTTATCTGTTCCTGTTCCATATTATGAATCTGCTCCTGCGTCATTGCCTTAAGCTCTTCACCCCCGACAGATTCTTCTCTCAACTGCTTAAGCTCTTGGATTCTCTGTTGGTTCTGCTTCAGTTCTTGCTCCATATCTTCAGTAGCGTTTTTTTCTCCGCCTATGAAAAATCTGACAAATGCGTTCCTTTTCTGTATTTTTTCCTCAGCTATAATTGTCGCTTGGACAGAGTTGTTGAATCCACGGGCAATCTCAGAAACTTGAGAACCAATGTCTGGGGCTAAATCCTCTAAAGAAAGCAAAGCATGCACAGCTTCTCTAACCTTATTTTGGTTCTGGTATACTTTTTGCTGAACATTACTCAACCCCCGTATCTCTTGAGCCATTTCCTGCTTCTTTTGTTGTACCATTTCTCTGGCTTCGGTCATGGTGCGAGCTCTTTGCTGGTTCCCTAAAATAAGGTTTTGCTGACCAGATCCTTCTTCCTGTTCACCTTCCCTAATTTGCGTTTGCTGTTCTGTTTGTAGTTGCTGGTCTTGGCCTGTCCCCCGACCTTGCTGAGAATCTTCTATTTTTGCACTAGTATTCTGAAATCCTTTTGGATCAGCGTCTTCTGGACTAGCAGCAATTACCATCGAACCAAATAGAGTAAAAACTAAAAATGGAATAATTATTTTTTTCATATATAACAATATT
>CAZLVZ010000038.1:0-3776 GCA_964563465.1 uncultured Candidatus Saccharibacteria bacterium
CCTGGGTTAACTAACATAATTAATTTAACAACTTAACAATTTAACAATTTAACAAGTTAACAAGATAACAATATTCTCTGTTCTTATTTAAACTCAAAAACCACAAAAGGTCAACACTGATTCTTTGTAAAACATCTAATCCTCTCGCTCGGATAGCGTAATCTCTACAATAATTTCTTTCCCATCTCTCAAAATTTTGAGAGAAACCTTGTCTTCTGGCGAATATTGAAGGATTGTTTTCGCTAAAGAATACTTTTTAGTAATTTTTGTATTATCAAATTCCAAAATAATATCATCTCTCTTAAGTTCTGCTTTTTCTGCTGGGCTATCCGCAACAACCGCTATTTCCGTCTTTTCTCCTTTTGCATCTCTTCCAACCCAAATACCATAATCAACCGACAAATCATTGGCTTCACTAATCTCTTTTGTAATAGCCGTATAATAAATACCTAAAAACGGATAGATAATTTTTCCTATCGTTTTAATCTGCTCAATATCTCTTTTTGCCATATTTATCGGCAAGCTAAAGCCAATATTTTCTCCACTTGTTGAACGAGCAACATTAATTCCAATTACTTCGCCGGCTAAATTCAATAAAGGCCCACCAGAATTCCCGGGATTAATGGCTGCATCAGTTTGAATAATGCCCTCCAAGCTTTCTACTGTACCAGCACCGGTAGCAACAATATTTCTGCCCAAACCAGATACTACGCCAACTGAAACGGTGTTTTGAAACTCTCCCAGCGCATTACCAATAGCAATAACTGTCTGCCCAATTTGTAGTTTTGAAGAATCCCCGAGTTGAACGGGTGTAAGGCTCTTTCTTTCTTCCTCTATTTTTTCCGACTGATCAATTTTTATAATTGCTAAATCATAAAATGGATCTGTATCTAATATTTTGGCTGGATATTTTTCTCCATCATTAAGAAGAACCGTGTATTCAGCATCTTCTTCCAAGACAACATGTTTGTTTGTTAAAATCATGCCATCTTCGGAGATAATAAAGCCCGTTCCACCGCCGACTTCTTTCTTTTCGGTTCCTTTTTCTCGATATTTGGGAATTTGAAGACCGCCAAAAAAATCAGAACCAAATGGATCAATATAGTATTTTTCTAAAATAGGAACATCTTTACTGATGATAATACTAACAACCGAAGGTGATGCTTGCTCTACGGTTTTGATGGTTTTTTCTTCTTCTGTGGTCTGAGGAACATAGTTATTCTTGACTATACTATCTCCCGTTACCACTAAATTTTTATTTAAATTTGGATAATTTTCTTGCCAATAAAAATTAGTCAAGATTGCACCAAATGAACCACCAATAATTGCTGACAAAACTATTAAAAAAGCTAAAACGCCTATAACTGGGGCTCTTTTTGATTTAGGCAAAAATTTTTTTCTTAAATTAACTTTTTTATAAATAATTTTCTGTATTTTTTTAATATTATTCTCCATAAAATATTAATTATTAATAATATATGGTAAAAAAATATATAATCCAACTATCCCCGCTCCAATAATTGACACCAATACGGCTGCGGCCGCCAAATCCTTAATCATTCTAATCTTCGGATTATGGTTTGAATCAATTAAATCAGTAACTCTCTCCACTTGAGTATTCATAAGCTCTATGCTCAAAACTAAAAAAATACAAAAAACAACCATTGCTCTTTCCATAGATAAAAGCGGAAGAAAAAACATAAAGAAAACAACCACAGAGCTAACAATAATCCCTATTCTGACTGTATTTTCTTCTTTGATAGCAACTTTTAGACCCAAAAATGCGACTTGAAAACTTTTCGCTAATTTTTTTAAATCAATTATCATATATCATAGTGATTAAATTTATAATGGAAAATATCTTTTTTTATTGGACCGAAAAAAGTCATATATATATCTCCAATAAGACATTTTAGGTAGGCAGTGATCCAACCATCTTCTTCAAACCTTCTTGGAGAAGCGAAAATTTTAGTTGATTTAATCATCTTATATCTAAGTCTCTTTGATAATCTCCTAACATACTCTATATCTTCTAAGAATATAATCTCTTCGTCAAAACCGTTAATTTCTTCATGATTCTTTTTTTTAATCAGGAAAACCATTGACCCGTGAGGCCAAATTCTGGAAAAAATCTGAACAGGAAAATTATAGAAGATATTAAAAAGTAATTTTTGCCAAAAATTATCTTCTAAAAGCTGGAATAAAAAACATGCTCCGTCCAACTTTCTGTTCAAGAATTCTTTCATTGCTTTGCTCAAAAAATCTTTAGGCAACACTATGTCCGCATCTATAAAAAGTAGGATATCACCCTTGGCCACTTTCGCTCCTTCATTTCTACCCTTAGACAAATATCCACCCTGAACAATTTTACAGCCAAACTCTTGAGCAATCTCTCTTGTTTTATCTTTTGAGTTAGCGTCGGCAACAATAATTTCTAAATCTCCATCAAAATTTTGTTCTTTGACTGACCGAAGTAATTTAGGAAGATATTTTTCTTCGTTAAGTGTTGGGATAATAATTGAAATCATATTTTAGTTTAATCAATTTTTGATTTTTTGGCAACAAAAAAAGACCTGTTAAGGACTTTAAAGTTTGGTTGGGGAAATGGTGCGCGAATGCGAACCATCTCCCCCATTTTTGCGCGCCGACATTTGATGCTTCGTCGGGAATGCGCTAGCCGATTCCCTCGGCTAATTGTCAATGTGAGGACTAACCCTCAGACAACTAAGGCCAGTGCATGTTACCTCCTCCTTCTACAGGTTTTAGGCTTTTCGAAATCCTTCTTTCTACCAATAACCTATTAACAAACACCTCCTTTTAGGATCCTCTTCCTTATGTCCGCTATGCGAAGCTCGTTGAAGTAAGATCCTATTTTGATATTATCAATATATCACAAGACCTTAAGAATGTCAAGGGTTCTACCATAGATTTTTGGCTTCATTCCAAATTTCCGGATTATTATGTTTTGTTTTCATCCAATACCACCACTCTACGCCCCAAAGATAAGACGAATTCTCTCCCGTATTTTTTTCAAATTGAATCACTTTTTTAAATCTTTCTAAATTCATTGTTTTCTCTTGCTCTTCTAAGGAAGAATCATACATAAGCGTTGGACTCCACGGTTCTGCTTGTAACTCAACACACATAACCTGTTTATCAAACACCTTATTAATTAACCACGCTTTTCTGGCATAATAAATCGGGGGAAATGGGTAGGTAAAATACATTTTAAATTGACTAATCCAAACTTTTCTATAAAGCGTATGCCCAACAATGTCGCCAAAATGAGCGGCTTTAAACCATAAAGGGAACTCTCCACTTTCTGTGACAACTACGGATCTATTTTTCTCGTCCAATGATTTAACTAAGCTAACTTCTTCTCTTAAAAAATCTTCATCCGGCGGAGGACATTCTCCAAAAAAGAAAAATGGTTCATTCTCTACTTGCCAATATTCTATAGCAGAACTGTCTTTGTATCGCAGAACAATCTTTTCGATTAAAGCCAAAACTTTTTCTTGTTGTTCTCTTTCGTTCAAACTTTTTGCCCAGTCGGGAAAATGGCACTCTGGCCAGCGAGGCACTCGCCTGCCCATAACAAGCATTACCTTCGCTTTTCTTTTTTCGGCCTCCTGAATTTGCCAATCTAAATCAGAAAAATTATAATTTCCCGGTTCTTTTTCTATTGAATCCCAATAGGCAATAAGTTTCAAGTGATCCACTCTTAAATCATCCAATATCGCCAAATAATTTTCTTTCCAATCTAAACCCAATAATTC
>CAZLVZ010000039.1:0-3547 GCA_964563465.1 uncultured Candidatus Saccharibacteria bacterium
AAGTAACAATCGATTCTTTAGGAAGAATATTAATTCCAGATTATTTAAAAAAACATGCTGGCTTAAAAAAGAAAACAATCATTGCAGGCATCTCAAATAGAATAGAAATTTGGGATGAAACTCAATGGAAAAATTATACCCAAAAAGCCGAGAAAGGGAAGGGCGTTGAAGACATGGCCGAACGCTTAGCGGAAGTTGGGTTTTAAAACAATGGTCCATATACCAGTTCTAACAAAAGAAGTAATAGATTATCTTGAACCAAAGTCAAACGAAAATTTCGTTGATTGTACTTTTGGTCAAGGCGGGCATACTTCTATATTGTTAGACAAGATTGCTCCATCTGGAAGAGTTTTGGGGATTGAGACAGATCCTGAATTGTATAAAATATTTCAAACGAAAAAAGATTTTAAATCCGCAGAAAGATTACTTTTAATTAACGATTCCTATATCAATCTTAAAAAAATTGTTCAAGAACACGGATTTGGACCAATAAATGGAATTTTGATAGATTTAGGTCTTTCAAGCTGGCATTTCGAAGAAAGCGGTAGGGGATTCTCTTTTAAAAAAGACGAGCCATTAGATATGAGATATAGTCCAGAAAATAATCCATTAACTGCTTTTGAGATAATTAATACATGGTCTGAAGCAGAACTTGAAAGGATTATAAGAGAATATGGAGAAGAAAGGTTTGCTAAGAGTATAGCAAAAAAAATAGTTAAACAGAGACAAATTAAGCCGATTAGAACAACATTTGATTTGCTTGAAGTGATATGGGTTGCTCTTCCTCCTTGGTTCAAGAAAAAAAGATTGCATCCAGCTACAAAAACATTTCAAGCTATTAGGACAGTAGTAAATTCAGAGATAGAGAATCTTAAAAAAGCACTCGTTCAAACCACAGAAGTTTTGGCGAAAGATGGACGCTTGGCAATTATTTCTTTTCATTCATTGGAAGACAGGGAAGTAAAAAGATTTTTCAAAAGAGGACAAGAGATTAACATATTAAAGATTCTGACGAAAAAACCAATTGTTCCTACAGAAGAAGAGATAAAAATTAATATTCGTTCCAGGTCGGCAAAGTTGAGAGTAGTTCAGAAGATAGTTTAATAATTAATAAGGTATCATCATGATTAAGCGGAGGAATAAGAAAAATTTAAGGACAGATTTTATAAAAAAATCAAAATTCGGAGTATTTAATGTAAAAGTTTTTTGGGGATTATCCATCTTTTTATTCATCGGACTAATCTCTTGTGTGATTTCACAAACCAATCTCTTGGCCGAGAAATCACAAGTCGTTTCCCGCTTCCAAACAGAATTAGCGGAATTATCCGAGGGTAATATTGAGAATAGTTTTTCTTCACAAAAAACATTAGAATTAGCTCAAGTCGCTCAAGATTTGAATTTTGAGAAAATTAATAAAGTTTATTATATCAAAGCAATTGGAAGCACAGCATTAGCGGAATAATGAAGTTTTTAAAAATAAATATTATATATTTTTTGATTTTCCTTTTAGGAGGAGTCATTATTGCCCGTTTAGTTTATCTCCAAATTATTAAAGGTGAATTTTATAGAGCTTTAGCCAATGGACAACAGGAAATTTTTCAACCAATCTCCGGTCAAAGAGGGGAGATTTTTTTATACGATAAAGACAAATTAGTTTTGGTAGCTACAAATAAGAATCGTCAATTTTGTTATGTTTCTCCGAAAAATATTAGTGATAAACAGGGTTTAGCAGATTCAATAGCTCCTATTTTTAATTTGAATAAAGAGAACTTTTTTAAAGAACTTGAAGATAATAAAGATAAACTTTTTTTATTAGTTAAAAGAAAGATAAGTCAAGAAGAAGCAGATAAAATTATTGAACTCAATCTTGAAGGCGTCAGTTTACAGGAAGAACCTATTCGTTATTATCCCTATAACGAATTAGCTTCCGATGTACTGGGCTTTGTTAACAAAAACGCTGAAGGTCAATATGGTGCTGAAGGATATTGGAATGATTTTTTAATAGGCAAAGAGGGTTGGCAAAAAATTTCCTATGGTCCTTTTGGCCGTCTTTTAGAGGGTGATAGCAATGGCTCAATTAAAGGCGCAGATATTATTTTGACTATTGATAAAAATATTCAAGCGCAAGCAGAATCCTTACTTAAAGAGTTTTCCACGAATTTTTATTTTAATACCGGACAAATTATTGTTCTTCAGCCATCTGACGGTAGGATTTTGGCTCTTGCTGATTATCCAAGCTTTAATCCTAACGAATATCAAAGCTACGCAGAAGAAAAAGAGATTGAACTTTTTCAGAATAAAGCAATTCAGGAATTATATGAACCGGGTTCAGTTTTCAAGGGAGCCACTATGGCCACTGCCCTAAACGAAGGTAAAATTACACCGGAAACTACTTATATAGATAAGGGACATGTTACTATCAGAGATAAAGAGATATCTAATTACGATAATAGGGTTTGGGGAAAAAGAACTATGACAGAAGTGTTAGAGAAATCAATTAATACTGGCGCAGTATTCGCTGAATCCCAAATATCACATGATGTTTTTTTAAATTATTTAATTCGTTTTGGTATTTTTGAAAAAACAGGAATTGAGCTTCAGGGGGAAACATATTCTGAAAATAGAGAGTTCAAAAAAGGTTGGGACATTAATTTTGCCACTGCTTCTTTTGGACACGGAATTGAAATGACCCCACTTCAAACAATTAGAATTTATAGCGCTATCGCCAATAAAGGGATTTTAGCTAAACCATATATTGTTGATGGTATTATACGAAATGGACAAATTGAAAAAATTCAAAGGCAAAATAATTCTGAAAAGATTATTTCGCTTCAAACAGCCCTTGATCTTACAAAAATGTTAGTTTCAGTCACAGAAAATGGTTATGGCAAACCAGCTCAAATTTCAGGTTATTATGTTGCCGGTAAGACCGGTACATCTCTAATCCCTTATTCTAATTTAGGAATAAATAAATCGGGATATAGTAATAAAACATGGCAGAGTTTTATGGGCTTTGCTCCAGCGTTTGATCCGAAGTTTATAGTTATTGTAAAATTAGATAATCCAAGCACAAGAACAGCTAGCGAATCTGCCATTTTTATTTTCCAGAAATTAGCAAAATATATTCTTGATTATTATCAGGTATCTCCGTCTAAAGAATTATAATTTCCAATTTTACTCTAAAGGTTTGGAGCACCCATTGTCTCGCCTTGCTTTTTCTATATTTTGTGGTAACATAAAAAAGTTCGGCCCTGTCGTCTAACGGCTTAGGACGCTGGCCTCTCACGCCGGTAATAGGGGTTCGATTCCCCTTGGGGCCACTGGCAAATTAACAACTACATAAGGAGGTAGAAATGGTAGCATCAGATTGGGCTTTATTGTGGGAAAAAATAGAGAGTATCAAGGGCGAGAATGTCTCGGTAATCTATGACATTGGTCACGGAAATTCAATGGTTGTTTCAAAGATAGAGCGGGTTGGTCCAGATTTCGTCAAACTCGCAGGGCATTTTCCTCTTGGTTTTGTTCAAATCAAAGAGATAAAGCACAA
>CAZLVZ010000040.1:0-3468 GCA_964563465.1 uncultured Candidatus Saccharibacteria bacterium
TTTTGAAAAGTTTTTTTCTCTTTTTTAGTCTCATCAACTTTGTCCTCGTAATAATCACTTCTCCCTTGATAAAAATCAAGACATTTATTCAGTACTGACTGGCATTCTTTGTCAGACATTCCTTTACAAGCATTGTCGGAATCCTCTAATAACGGCTGACAAGTTTTTTCTAAATCTTCTTCTGCGAAAACTAATGGAAGAAATAAAAATGACGCTAAAGGCGCCAAAAATACTAAACTAAATATAATTTTTTTATAAATCCCCCTCATGGTTTGTTATTTTTTCTTTTCTTCTTGCTCTTGTTGAGACCCTTCTTCTTTTTTCTCTTTATCATCACCATCTTCAGTTTCACCTTCTTCTCCTTCTTTGACAACACCTTCTATGTTTTCTATATTCTCTTCTATCGCTTTTTCTAACTCTTCCTCAACTCTTACAGCGGCAGCCACTAAGACTACTACCTCTTCTGGATCTTTCAAAACCTCTACGCCTTCTGGAATATTCAGGTCTTTAACAAAAATTTCACTACCTGCTGTTTCTAAGGAATCAACATTTACTATTATCTCGTGTGGAATATTTGTTGGCAACGCCTTGACTTCTACTTCTGTAAGATTTTTGATTAAAGTTCCTCCTAAGTTTTTGATTGCTGGAGAAGACCCCTCAATCTTCAACGGAACTATTGCTTTAACTTTCTTTTCTAAATCAGGCTTATAAAAATCAACATGAATAATTTTACCAGATAACGGGTCTTTTTGAAAACTGTGAATTAAAACCGGTAATTCTTCTTCCTTGTCCTTAATTTTTAAATTAATTAAAGAAGATTCTCCTGTCTTCTTAAAAACATCTTCAAACTCTTTAAAATTTAAAACTAAAGCCAAATTTTCAGTTTTTTGACCATAAACTACGGCTGGCAATAAATCTTGCGCGCGTAAATCTTTAACTTTTCTGCCAAAACTCTCTCTCAGTTCGGCTGATAATGATATGTCAATTTTAGAAACCATAAATATTAGCGTTAAAAATACTTAAAGTCGCACTATAAATTGGGGCTGATTCTAATACCAAAATTATTAATGCAACAACCATGACGGCTATTGTCAAAGTATCAATTGTTTTTGTAAACATTTTAGTAATATCAATAGTGCTATGTCTAACAAAATAAATCTAACACGAATCAAAGAATAAATCAAGGGTGAAAACAAAAAGCGCCCTGAAGTACGCTCTTTGTTTCTGTTCTAAAATTGAACTTTTTTACGCAGCATCGTTGTTAGACGACGGGGCTTGTGATTCGCCCTTTTTCTTACCAAATTTTACTCCTTTTTTACTAGCAACGAGAAAAGCTATTATTAGGGCAGCTAAAGCAATTAACACATAATAGAGTATATCCATTTTTTTAAAATAAAATTAAATTTTTTGCGACCTTTTATTCTCTACGACTAAAAAACTTCGTTAATATATAGTATCTTTTATATCATCTTCTCGTCAAGTGGAAAACATTTTAGATAATTTATAAATATCTCCGGCTCCCATTATTACCACTATTTCCTCACCTTGAATAGTTTTCTCTAAAAAAGATTTCACTTCTGGTAAGCTGGAAATATATATAATATTTTTTCTTTCGTCTTTTCGTTCTTCTCTTATTGCTTCAACTATTTTTAAAGAACTAACTTTGTGCTTAATTTCTTCTGTTTCCCTCCCTGCTACGCTATAAATAGGAACAAAAATAATTTTCTGAACTTCTGCTTCTTTAAAAACTTTAACTATTTTTTCAAAAAGATAAAATGAACGCTGATATTGATGTGGTTGAAAAACGGTCCAAATATTTTTTTTTGGCCACTTTTCCCTAACAGCTCTTAGTGTAACTTCTACTTCTGTAGGATGATGAGCATAATCAGAGATAATGGTAAAATTTTTATCATCTATGCGCGCTTCTTTAATTTCAAATCTTCTCCAAGCCCCTATGTATTCTGAAAGTGCTTCAAAAGAAATTTTGTCTGTAATTTCTAAAATCCGAGCAATAGTTAAAGCAGCCATAGCATTGGAAATATTATAATCTCCAGGAATTTTTAAAATATTTTTAAGCTGAGTTGATTCTGGCAACAATAAAGAATATGGCCTGATGTTAATATTTTTAACATCTATTGCTCTCCTTATTTTCTTTACATTTTCATCGTCAGAATTTATCACCAAATATCCATCTTCTGGCAAATGATTTACATAATCGCGAAATGCCCTAAAAATATTTTCAAAACTGCCAAAAAAATCAAGATGCTCCTCTTCTACATTAGTCAAAACAATAATATTGGGATAATAATTAAGAAATGATGCCTGATATTCGTCTGCTTCAATAATTAAATATTTAGAATGTCCTAAGCGAAAATTGCTATTTTCAAATTCTTTTAATTTCGTGCCTAAAATCACAGTAGGATCCAATCCTGCTTTTATTAATATTAAAGAAAGCATTGCAGTTGTTGTGCTTTTACCATGACTACCAGACACAGCAATTGTGAAATAATCTTTGCTTAATCTACCAAGGGCTTGAGGATAACTCAATACTTTAATTCCATAATCTTTTGCTTGAATAATTTCCGGATTATCTTCTTGAACTGCTGGACTAAAAATAACCAAATCCAAATCCTTAGAAATATTTTCTTTCTTATGCCCTTCTAAAAAAAGTTTGGCTTCTTTATTTTTCAATAATTCAGTAATTTCAGAAAATGCCAAATCAGAACCAGACACTTCTGATCCTTTTGCTAAATAATATTGAGCTAAAGAAGATACCCCTATTCCGCCTATGCCAATAAAATGAACTCTCATAAATTAAATTAATGATATTGATTCTAAAATTGTATATTCTGGACCTGTTTTCTTAAGATTACTTTCAATAACATCTATTGAATTAACTTGAAAACTTATATTTATATCCTCGCCTATCTCTGGACGCTGTCCTAATTTTCTAAATTTAAAACTTTTAATTCTACCCAATGTAATATGCGCAGAAAAAGCCCTGTTTTCTTTTGTCTTATACTGATAACTTGATAAATTAAAAAGCTCATCTTCTAAATCAGTATGGAGTCGAGCTAATTCTTTATTTTCTTCCACCTCTGCCCAAATCATTCTTGGAGGATTTTTTCCAATAGGACCATAGTTGACTTTGCTGAATTTAACAGAAAAAGAGTTATAAGAAGAGATAACTTTCCTGACTATTTCCATGGTGTCTAATAGTTGATTGTCATCAAGATTACCTAAAAAACTTAAGGTAATGTGAATATTTTCTCTCTTAACCCAGCGAACAGGTAAATTAGGATATTTATTTGAAAAATTAAATAATTTTTCTTTGATATCCCCGGGAAGATTAATAGCAATAAAAACTCTATGTAACATATGTTTCTAAGCTATCACAGATTCATATTTTTTTCAAAAAAAAGCCCCGACAAACATCATCGGGGCTAACACAGAAAAGGATTATTATCC
>CAZLVZ010000041.1:0-3369 GCA_964563465.1 uncultured Candidatus Saccharibacteria bacterium
CCCTTTACAAAATTTTTAAATTAGTTAGAATCAAATTGAACAATTAATTCAACAATATGAGGTCTTTTACATTGCGAAGAGGGAGGGGAAACTTTACTGCTTTTTTTGTGATTCTATTTGTATTGGTAGCCATAGGCACATTTGCTTTTTTTCAAAAGACGGGGAAATTGGCAGAGTATAAGATTAATATGTTTTCCAGTATTGGAACGGATGAGATTGCTTTTGACAAAGAAGCCGAACCAGCTGATAATAATAAGGATTTATCTATAGGAATTGTTGAGGGGACAGAAGAAGATTCTAAAGTGGAAGAGAAAACAGAAGATCTTTCTATTCTTCCGGTAAGAGATGGAGAATATAAAGAAACAGCAGAAAATGGAGACGGCATTACGAATCTTGCCAGACGAGCACTTGGAGAATATTTAAATGAAAGCGAATCTGAATTGAGTTCGGAACATAGAATTTTCGTTGAGGACTATGTTCAGAATCATATAGGGGAAGGAGAATTGCAAGCTGGAGAAACGATTAGTATTTCAGAGAGTTTAATTGTTGAAGGCATAAATAAAGCCCAAGGGCTTAGCGCAGAAGAGCTTGAAAATTTAGAGAATTTTACAGAACTTGTTTGGGAAACTGGTTTTAGATTTTGAGAATTAGGGATGTGCAAGAATTGATTTAGTATTTAGAATTGATTAAAATAATGATATCTCAAGAAAACATTATTAAATTAACTCACGCTATTTATCAAGTAACTGATAAATTTCCTAAGAACGAATCTTTGAAACAGAAAATAAGGGAGAAAGCTAATGATATTTTAGCTGATTTTATTAATTTTAATCCCCGTTCCGTAGATAAACAGAAAGTATCAGGCAATATTAAGGTTCTTTTGGCCTATTTTATGGTTGCAGAGAAACAAGAATGGGTGGATAAGAAGAATTTTTTGGTTTTAAGCCAAGAATATGGTAAACTTAAGAAGTTTATTCAAGAATTTTCTCCTCAAATTCCCGTAAAACAAGCAAAAATTGTTAAAAAAGCGGAAATATCAGAGGAAAATAGAGAAAATTCTTCAATGAAATTGGGATTAAGCCCTCTATCTCGACAGAAAAAGATTGTTGAAATGATAAAAAGCAAGGGAGAAGTTTCTTTATCTGAACTTAGAGACACTTTTTCCAATGTTACTTCAAGAACATTACGAAGAGATCTAAGCTCATTGCTTGATAAGAATATGATTGAAAGAATTAGAAATGGGAAAGAAGAAGTTTTGTTTACTGGTCCTAAAATTTGATAAAGGACAGATAGCGGACAAAGAATAGTAGTTGTCCACATTGTGTCCACCTCTTATTCACAATGTCCAGATTACTGTCCGGGCATTATTATTTAATGAAATTTAGTTGGAATGAACAAAAAACAGCAAAAATTTAGCAAAATATATGACGATTATGTGGAGAGCATATATCGCTTTATTTTTATTAAAGTGAGCTCTCGCGTAACGGCTGAAGACCTGACCTCAGAGGTTTTTCTGAGAACATGGCAAACATTTCAACAAAAAGAAAAAGAGAAAATTAAAAATCCTAAAGCATTTCTTTATGTTACAGCTAGACATTTAGTAGTTGATTTTTATCGGACAAGAGATAAAAATAGGACTTTGCCCATAGAAGACAACGAAGACATAGCAGATAGTGAACAACAGTTAGAAGAAAAAGAGAAAATAAATTCTGATTTAGCGTTAATCCAGCAAAAGCTGAAGGAGATTAAGGATAATTATCAAGATGTTATTATTTGGCGCTATATTGATGGGCTATCTATTGGCGAGATTAGCCAAATTTTAGATAAATCAAAAGGAGCAACAAGGGTTTTAATTCATAGAGCAATGGGGAAGTTGAGAGAACAGTTAAAAGATCAGCAATAGACCCGGCTTAGTAATGTTCTGGGGTGTAACACTTTGCTTGTTTTTCCGTCTACTTAATAACAGGGTCATATCCGATAGGATATATCCGATAGGCAAAAAACATGAACGAAAAACAAATTATTGCGCAATTAAAAGGGCTAAGACAGGCAAGACCAAATCAAGAATGGATAGATGATACAAAGTCCCACATCTTGGGGGCTATTCAACCTCGTGAAAATGTTTTTTCAAGAGGTTTTTCAATTTCTTTTTTCAAAATGCCTCGTTTGCAACCTGCAATAATTGCTCCTCTTATAATGATTCTCTTTGTTGGAGCTGGAGTTTTTACCCATTTTTATTTTAATTCTTCAGAAAAAGTAGCTGAAACACTAAATAACGACAACTACGCAGCCACTTATTTAGTATTAGTAGAAACAAAATTAGGTCAAATTGAGAATTCAGAAGACATTAAAGAAGTGATGGATATTCTCGATAAGGCGGTTGAAGCAATACCTTCAACTTCAAAAGACACAGAACAAACAGCCCAAATAGTAGCATCTTTGGCAAGTATTAATGAGAAAGTGGAAGGATTAGACCAGGAAGATGTAGTAGCTATTCAAGAGTTAAACGAAAAAGCAGATATTTTGGCAGCAAAGACAAGTCAGAAATTAGAAGAGAATATTAAGAACACTACGGCTGAATTAGTAGAGAATATGATGAATAACTTAGAAACTATATATAGTTTAACAGAAGAACAAGAAGAGCTATTTGAGGAAATAAAATTAGATTATAATAATAAAAATTACAAACAAGCATTGGAAAAGATTTTAGATTTACAAAAGTAAATAATGGAAAACGAGAAAATTACAATTAACGATTTAGCCGGGATAATCAAAAGGAGTTTTGATGGCGTTGATAAAAGATTTGATGGTGTTGATCAAAAGTTTGACAAAGTAAATCAAAGATTTGATGGCGTTGATAAAAGATTTGATGGTGTTGATCAAAGAATGGACACTATTGACCAGAAATTAATTGGAGTTAATCAACGATTAGATAAATTAGCTGAAAATCAGGGAGTCATAATGAATAAGTTAGAAAATGTTGTATATCAGAAGGAGTTTGATGAGTTAAAAGGTAGGGTTGAAGCAATTGAAAATGCTTTATCAACCCGGAGCAATTAATTTTAATATTTGACGCTGCTGATGTCGAGTTGGCGGCATTTAAGAATCTCTCTCATCTATTTTGTGTAGCGCACGCGCAAAGTTTGATAAATCAAACGCAGGATAGATTAGAGAGGACAAGTAACACTCCATTGTTTTTTTAAAAAACAAGGAGTAAAGGTCGAAATAAAAAATTAAAAACTTTAAAAATCGTTAATAACTGATTTATCAGTTATTGCGAAAGAAATTAAAAAATGAGTATTAAAAGAATTTTCGCAGGAGTGACAACTGTAACTTGCGCGACAATGATGCTCGCAGGTTCTTTTGTTC
>CAZLVZ010000042.1:0-2906 GCA_964563465.1 uncultured Candidatus Saccharibacteria bacterium
CAGATCGAAGACCAGACCTGAATCTAAGAACGTGGATGAGTTCAGAGCAAAGCCCAAACCTGTAAAGAGAAAAAAGCGTCTTGAGTCAGGAAAAACCCGGAGATTTTTTATTAATGTGGGCAAGCTGGATAAAATCAATAAGGGCGCTATTGTACGTTTAATCTGCGACAAATCTGGAATTGACTCAGACATGATCAGGGAGATTAGTCTTAATAGGGAATTCTCGTTTTTTGAAGTTGAAAAACAGGCAGCCGGAAGAGTGCATAATTCCTTAAATTATGCAAGGATTGGCGGTCGAGCTATTCAGGTTCATGAGGCTGTTTAAAAGAATATGTCTAATTTTAATCAAAAAGAGGTTGACCGGAGACGAACATTCGGGATTATCAGTCATCCTGATGCGGGCAAAACCACGCTGACGGAAAAGCTTCTCCTTTTCGGCGGAGCGATCCAGCAGGCGGGGGCTGTTAAGGCAAAGAAAGCTGCCAGACATGCTACCAGTGACTGGATGTCGATTGAGCAGGAAAGAGGTATTTCAGTTACAACTTCTGTAATGAAGTTTAACTACAGGGATTTTGAGATTAATCTGTTAGACACACCGGGCCACCAGGATTTTTCAGAAGATACATACAGGGTGTTGACTGTCGTCGACAGTGCCCTGATGGTAATTGACAGTGCCAGGGGGGTGGAACCTCAGACCGAAAAACTGATGGAGGTCTGCAGGATGCGCAACACCCCGATCATTACATTCATAAACAAGCTTGATCGTGAAGGCATGGCGCCTATTGATATCCTTGATGATATCGAGAATAAACTGCAGATCGAATGTACTCCGCTTTCCTGGCCTATTGGGATGGGCAAGCGTTTTAAAGGTGTATACAATCTTTTTCACAAACAGCTGCATATTTTTGAACCGGGCAGGGAAACTCTCGGACAGGAGGGGATCGTTATTAATGATCTGTCTGATCCTGCTCTGGATGAACTTTTAAAAGAGCAGGCCGATGAACTGCGGGAAGAGATTGCGCTGCTTGAGGGCGCCGTCGATCCGTTTGAGCGCCGGCATTTTTTAAAAGGAAGTCAGACGCCGGTTTTTTTCGGGAGCGCCATCAACAATTTCGGTGTCAAAGAGATGCTGGATGCATTTGTAGAGCTGGCTCCCCATCCAGGTGCGCGACTGTCTGTTTCCCGTGAGGTTTCACCATACGAAAAAGAATTTTCAGCCTTTGCTTTTAAAATACAAGCTAATATGAACCCTGCCCACAGGGACAGGATTGCGTTTGTCAGGATCTGTTCAGGGAAATTTACAAGGGGAATGAGAGTTGTTCACCACAGAATTGGAAAAGAGGTAACTCTTGCCAACGCGACAATATTTATGGCACAGGACAGGGAGAATGTGGAGGAGGCATTTCCTGGAGATATTATTGGTATTCATAACCATGGAACAATAAAGATCGGCGATACGTTTACCGAGAAAGAACCTTTGAAATTCAGAGGGATTCCCAATTTTGCGCCCGAACATTTCAGGCGTGTGCGTCTGAATAACCCGTTAAAGGCAAAGTCTCTCCAGAAAGGATTGATCCAGCTCGCGGAAGAGGGGGCTGTCCAGGTTTTCAGGCCTGTTACGGGCAGAGCCTATATTCTGGGAGCAGTCGGTGTCCTCCAGTTTGAAGTGATCATGGCCCGTTTAAAGGCGGAATACGGTGTGGATGCCATATATGAACCGGTGAATTTTAATGTTGCACGCTGGGTCAGGTGCAGTGATCGCAAAAAAATGGCTGAATTTGAGAAAAAAAATGCATCCAATCTGGCAAGGGATGCTGAAGGCTGTCTATCTTTTCTGACAACAAGTGAATGGCAGCTCGACCACCGTATGAAAGAGTGGCCGGAGATAGAGTTCTTTAAGGCACGTGATATTAACTGACGCAGTAGGCAGGGGACGATCCGTTTCAACCGGATTGACCCTGCTATACCGTATCTGTTGCCGTTAAGATCTTAATTCTATTTTGCAGGTCCGAAGGAGTCTTCAAAAAGCTGGTGAATCGCTTTACGGCCTTCATCACTGAGATTTCTGGTTCCTGTTCCAACAAATGTTTTATCAGTTATAACCGGCATTTCAGCAACCCATTTGTTATCCTTCCATGAAAACCACCCTTTGCGCTCCTGGTCATATACGCTGACTGGACGGTTAAAGAGCTTTGCAAGCTCAACGCCCCAGCCGGTTCCTCCTTTGACAGTTTCATCCGGCTGTATCCATCCGACTGCTATTACGTGGTAGCCATTGTTGACCATGTGAAAAATAGACTGTATGACCTTCCGTATTGTTTCAGCCTTCGAATAACTCCGTCCCATGCGGGCAGAGACTATTTCCATGCTGACATCACCTTTGGCAAGCTCTTCCTGACTCAGTTTCCGCACACCTCTAGTGCGTTCGATATTGTGTCCCTCGAACGAAAAATTAACCTCCTGAATCCCCCAGCCCTCCGCGAGTTTTCCGAACTCGGCCTCGGTTCCCTTATGCCCGCCGCTGTAAAGAGTAAAATCCATTATTTTCATCTCCTTTTATGCTTCTGTTTATTAATGGTCTTTTCATCCCATTTCTGCGTTATACTCAAAAAATAATCCTCGGAATATCAACTATATAACTATGGTTATCTTTTTCGCACGCCTTGATCTTGAACGAAGATTCTCATAAATAAACAGAATCTTTTATTTTCCGTCTTTATTTTGTTAATATAATATTGTTATATATTAGTTACTTATATTTCATATCTATGTATTCTTGTCAATGTAATTGTTGTCGTATTTTGTTACAGGAAAGATTTAATCCAGGTACCTTCGTAAAAACTCTATTATGCCGGCAATTAATAAGATATCGGTGTTGAGGATATCAATGATCTATAAACACATCC
>CAZLVZ010000043.1:0-2884 GCA_964563465.1 uncultured Candidatus Saccharibacteria bacterium
GCAAATAATGATCTGCCCGTCTTTCTCCCTTCATAAATAGAATTTTAGTTTTAACAAGTAATTTTCTCAAAAATTTTTCAGTAACAATATTTTTATTCTGACCCAATCCAGCTATCCTATCTCTCATTCTTCCTTGCATTGATTTCTCTAATGGATTGTGTGGTAAAATCTCTATTGCCCTCAATTCTGGCCATTTTTTTGCAATCATAAAAAACATGGCTCCAAAACTAATCAATGAAATAATTAAAGCGGGTAAGTTAGACATAAATAAAATATTTGAAAATCAAATTCCCAAATATCCTTAAATTTCTAATCTCACGAATTGATTCACGATAATATTCTCTCCGGTTTTAGTAATGTGTTCATTTATTAAATCCTGAACACTTTTAGTATCGTCTTGGACATATGGCTGTAAAAGCAAACAAACATTTTTCCTATATTTCTCAAGTTTGCCTTCAATAACTTTATCCATTATGTCTTTTGACTTATTTTCCTTTAACATTTGCTCTTGATAAATTTCTTTTTCTTTTTCAATTACTTCGTTGGGAATATCTTCTGACCCGACATAAATAGGATTCATCGCTGCTATATGTAATGCAATTTTGTGAGCCAATTCTTGAAAATCCTTATTTCGAGCAACAAAATCTGTTTCACATCCCAAACTAAGCAAAACTCCAAGTTTTTTATTGGCATGAATATATGATTCTATAAGACCTTCTCTAGTATCTCTTCCACCTCTTTTGCCTGCCAAAGCCTGTCCCCATTTTCTGAGAAGCTCCTTGGCCTTATCAATATCGCCGTCTGTTTCTTTAAGGGCTTTCTCACAAAGTCCAAGAGAAACACCAGTTTGCTGACGAATCTCCTTAATTTTATTAATCATAACTATTTTTTTGGCTTATTGTCCTTAATAACTTTCTCAACTTTATCTAATATATATTTTACCGAACTTATAGCGTCGTCATTAGCAGGAATAAAATAATCAACCAGTGTTGGGTCAACATTAGTATCAGTAACAGCAATGATTGGAATTCCTTTTCGCTTGGCCTCCTTGATAGCTAAAGCATCTTGCCTCATATCCAAAACTAAAAGCGCGTCGGGAAGTCCTTTCATTTTTTTAATACCACCAAACTTCTGTTCTAAACGAGATAACTCTCTGTCAAATTCAAGTCGTTCTTTCTTAGTGTATTTGTCCAATTCTTTCTTTTCTTTTTTTGATTCAAGCTCTATAAAATAGTCAATTCTTTCTCTAATTATCTTAAAGTTAGTGAGTGTTCCTCCTATCCAGCGTTGATTTACGTAAAACAAATCACAATCCTCAGCAATTTGCTTTACTAAATTTCTAGTTGGAAGCTTTGTTCCTACTAAAAGCAAAACTTTTTCTTTCTGTACCAACTCCTTTATATGTTCCAATGCCTTAGCTAAAAACTCTTTTGTTTTTTCAAGGTCAATAATATTAATATGATCACTTCCCTTTACGCCCAGGATATATGGTTTCATTTTAGGATGACATCTAGAAACGCGATGTCCAAAATAGACACCTGCTTTAGTCATCTCCTCAACATCAATACCAAAATCACTTTTTTTAGTTGTTTTCTTTTTTGTTTCTACCATGAAATTATAGTATCACTAATCTATCACTATATCAAAATTAAATCAAGACTTTTTTATTAAAAACATTGACATCAAGAATATTTTTGTTAATATAGATAATTATGGCAAAAAAAGATATTCATCCAAAATATTATCCAAACGCTCAAGTCCGATGTTCCTGTGGGAACACATTTGAAATTGGATCAACAAAAGAAAACATAGAAATAGAGGTATGCTCTGCCTGTCATTCTTTTTATACTGGTAAAGAAAGAATAATTGACGCTATGGGTCAAGTCCAAAAATTCAAAAAACGAATGGCGAAAAAAGAGCAAATGAAGAAAAAATAATCATAAGAATACTAAAAAACAGCTATGCCGGCTGTTTTTTTATGCTAAAATACTAATATGTATAATTTAGAAAAAATAAAATCTGAATATCAAAAAGTCATTGAAGAACTCAAGTTAATTGAGACATCTTCTAATTGGGAAAAACAAGGCAAACTCAAAAAAGAAAAAGAAATTTACGAAAAAATTATTGAAAAACAAAAAGATTTAGAGGAAATCAATAAACAATCAGAAGAAGTTGAAAAAATCCTTACTACTGAAAAGGATATAAAGTTAATTTCCTTAGCCCAAGAGGAAAAACAAACTCTTTTAGACAAGAAACAAACAACAGAAAATGATCTAGAAAAAATGCTAAAGGGATCTGACAAAGAAAATAAGGGTCCTAAATCAATAATAATTGAAATCCGGGCTGGCGCCGGAGGAGAAGAGGCGTCCCTTTTTGCTTTCGATTTATTTAATATGTATTCCAAATACGCTGAAACACAAAATTGGCAAGTCAAAATATTAAATTGTCATCGCACTGAATTGGGCGGATATAAAGAAGTAGCATTTCAGATTACAGGAACAGATGTTTATTTAAAAATGAAACACGAAGCAGGTGTTCATCGGGTCCAAAGAATTCCAAGCACAGAAAAACAAGGTAGAATTCACACTTCAACTGCTTCAGTAGCTGTTTTGGCAAAACCAACTAAAACACAAATTCAAGTCAAGCCAGAAGATTTACAAATCGACACCTTTAGGTCATCTGGCCCTGGCGGACAAAATGTAAATAAAAGAGAAACAGCTATAAGAATCACTCATGTTCCAACTGGCATTGTTGTTGCTTCACAAAACGAAAGAAATCAACTCCAAAACAAAGAAAATGCTTTAGCCATTCTGCAAGCAAAGCTTCTTGTACAACAAGAAGAGGAAGAAGCAAAAGAATTAGGCACAAAAAGAAAAGATCAAAT
>CAZLVZ010000044.1:0-2737 GCA_964563465.1 uncultured Candidatus Saccharibacteria bacterium
ATAAGAACCCTTGTCGCTCCGCTCCTCAGAACGCTTGAAATTGAACTCATTATATATCATTTAAAGGTAATTCAATTATGGAACCATTAATCACAGCTAAAGATTTAAGTGTAATTTATAATCCTGGTCGCTCAAACGAAGTAAGGGCGTTAGATGGAGCGAATATTGAAATTTATCCCAAAGAATATGTTATATTATTTGGTCCTTCTGGTTGTGGAAAATCAACTCTTTTATACACAATTTTAGGATTGCGTAAGCCGAGTAAAGGGAGTCTTTTTGTTGAAGGTAAAGAAATCTCAAACTTTTCTGAGAAAGAATTAGTAGAATATCGCAGGAATAAAATAGGTATGATTTTCCAAGCATATTATTTAATTCCTAGTTTAAATGTTTTTCAGAATATAATTTTACCAAGATTTTTTGTTAATGAGAAAATTACAGAAAGAAATTTAAGAGCGGAAATGCTTTTAAAAAAACTTAGTATAGCGAATCAGAGAAAGAAACTACCATCTATTTTGTCTGGAGGAGAACAGCAGAGAGTGGCTATTGCTCGAGCGTTGATTAATAATTCTCAAATTCTTTTAGCTGACGAACCGGTTGGTAATTTAGACAGTCAAGCGTCTGAAATAGTAATGAATACCTTAAAAGACATTAACGAAAAAGATGGTAAGACGGTTATCTTAGTTACGCACGATTCAAGATTTTTGCATTTTGCCCATAGGGTTTATTATATGGAAGACGGAAAAATTATCAGAGAGAGCATTGATCTAGAAAAAAAACAATTTAAAGAGGTAAGGGAAAGAGATCGATTTCTTGGTGAATTACATAGAATGGCGCAACATTATCCTGATGCAGAAGTTAAGGAATTAAAAGCAAAGGTTTTAGCTGATTATTTAACCAGAGAGATAAGTGAATTCCAAAAAGAAATTTTAGAAAAAGGAATTCAAGATGTTTTAGAAAAGAAGATAACCTTTGAAGAACTCTATGAAATTTTAGACAAGCCGATAGAAGAAGGCGGAGCTGGTTTTTATAAGCAAACAGCCCGTAAATTTGTTTCTCAAATTAAAGAACTTTTGAAAGCATCAGCAATCTTAAAATCAGAATTACAAGAAAGAATGCCGATTACAAAAGAGATAGAATTAACAAGGAAATTGAGAAGATTACTGTTAGACGAATATTCAGGACAAATTTCCTATATCCAAGCCGAGAGAATAGAGGAGGGGATAAATCGTAGAATAGCGGGAGATTGGGATAAAAAAGTTTTTGAACAATATCTTGATAGGCCTATAAAAGAAAGCGGAGTGGGCCTAAACAGAGCTACTGCTAAAAAATTAGCTCAAAAATTAGAAATAATTTTAGTTGAATCTTAATATGCGATTCTCTGACTCATTCAATCTTTCTTTGAGAATGTTTAGGACCAGACCATTAAGAACATGTCTTACAATATTCGGGATGGGTGTTGGTTCTGGAGCTGTTCTGTTTTTAATAGGGCTTGGTTATGGTTTCCAAAATTTACTTTTAGCTAACATTGTCAACAACGATACCTTGTTGAGCTTGACCATAAACAGTACGCAACCAGATGTTATTTTTATCAACGATAAGGTTCTCAACGAGATTCAAGAAGTTGAAGGAGTCCAAGATGTTTCTCCTTTGGCCAGCTATTCTGCCCAACTTGTTTCAGATGATTTAATCGCTAATGTAGTGTTAAAGGGGGTTGATGAAAATTATCTTAAGTACGAGGGGGTTGATATCAAGATAGGCGAACAGACCGACCAAGACAATAGAGAAATTTTAGTTTCCGAATCAGCAGTCATGCTTTTTGGAGATGAAAAGGAAAAAGATATTATTGGTAAGGAAGTTTTTATTGAGATTTTTAGTTCCTTGGCAGAAGGAGAAGGGGAAGTAGAAAAGACAATAAGATTTGACCAAAAATACAAAATTGTTGGCGTGGTCAAGGGGTTAGATTCTGTTTTTATTTTTTTCCCATTAGAAGATTTAAAAAGCAAAATAGATGTTTTGAAATATGAAACAACAAAAGTAAGGGTTAGCAAAGAGGAAAATATAAGTTCAGTAACAGATTTTTTGATTGAGAAGGGTTTTTACGTCTCTTCTCTTTCAGAAACAGTGGCACAGGCAAATAAAATTTTTAGAGGAATTCAGATTGCTTTAGGATTTTTTGGAGCTATTGCATTATTTGTTGCAGCTATCGGAATGATAAACACAATGACAGTGACATTACTTGAGAGAACAAACGAGATAGGGATAATGAGAGCAACAGGAGCTTCAAGAAAAGATATTCTATTCCTTTTTATCAGTGAGTCAACAGTTATGGGGTTTTTGGGAGGAGTATCTGGGTTAATAATTGGAGTGCTTGGTGGAAAATTATTTAATTGGGTCATAAATATGTTAGCAGGCATGTTTGGTGGACAATCAGTAAATTTATTTTTTTATCCCCTTTGGTTTATTCTTACGCTGGTTATTGTTTCTACTTCTGTAGGTTTTATTGCTGGACTTATACCGGGTCGTAAAGCGGCGAAACTTGACCCATTAGACGCTTTGAGATATAAATAACTATAAGAACCCTCGTCGCTTTGCTTCTTGGAACGCTTGAAATTAAATTTTTATATATAAATTAAGGTAGTTTAATTATAATTTGGGCGTGTAGCTCAGCTGGATAGAGCGCGTCTCTGATAAAGACGAGGTCCGTGGTTCAAGTCCACGCACGCCCACATTAAAATGA
>CAZLVZ010000045.1:0-2542 GCA_964563465.1 uncultured Candidatus Saccharibacteria bacterium
CCAATCAATCGCCATTTTGGCGATTTTTTGGTAAAATAAAAATGAAAGATCATAATATGACTTTAATTAAAAAACAATGTGTCTAAAATATTAATTGCAATAAAAACATGAAAAAGAAAATATTAATTTTAGCTTTAGCTATATTGATTATTACAGTAGGAGCTGTGGTTTATTTTGCAATACAACAGAAGAAGGATGAAGGATTAAAAGAAGACAAACATGAATATTTTTTAACTTCCAAAAGTTCCAAGCTTGAAAGCATAGACATTGAATCAATTATTGAATACGAGGATCATTATGTTCTTGGAGTACACTATCCAGTTACCGAGAATGAGGAAATAAATAAGATTATTAATGAATTCGTTCAAGAGCATATTAATAAATTTAAAGCAGACGCTAAAGAATTTTTTGAAGGATCACCTCCGCCTGGTGGTTTTTCTTCTTGGAAATACGAACTAAATATTGATTACAATGTTAATCGTCCCTCCAAAGATTTTGTTTGTTTTAAGTTTAATATCAATATCTTTACCGGTGGAGGCGGGATTCAATTTATTGAAACCTTTTCGTTTAATCTTGAAACAGGCAAAGAACTTACCCTAAAAGATGTGTTTGAAGAAAAATCTGATTATTTGAATCTTATTTCGGAATTATCAATAAAGCAGCTGACCGAAAAACTCTTTGACAGTGGAAAAGTTGAAAAAACTCCTTTTGCTGAAGATTGGGTAAAAGACGGAGCTGATCCAACCGAAGAAAATTTTAGAAACTTTAGCTTAAAAGATAATTCAATTATATTCTATTTTGAAAAATATCAAGTAGTAGCTGGAGCATTTGGACAACAACAGGTAGAAATTCCATTTGACCATTTAAGAGAAGTGTTAAAGATAGAAATTACAAGAAATCAAATAGAAAGTGAGAAGCCAGCTGAAGTTATTTTACCGGAAAAGCCGCTTAATGTTGAGGTTGGAGGTGCTAAAATAATAGCTCTTACTTTTGACGACGGACCTCATCCTAAAAATACGCCTTTAATTCTTGAAGAATTAAAAAAAAGGAACGCAGTGGCAACATTCTTTGTCGTTGGTAATAGGGTGCAATATTATCCCGAAGTTCTCGCGCAAATTATAGCCGAAGGAAACGAAATAGGTAATCATACCTGGAGCCACAAACAGTTAACAACCTTGTCGCCAGAAGGCATAAAAAAGCAAGTGAATGATACCCAAGAAGCGGTTAAAGCTGCAGTAGGTATAACTCCAAAGATATTTCGCACTCCATACGGAGAGATCAGCGATCTCATTACTCAAAATGTTGGTTTGCCCATTATTCTGTGGTCGGTTGACACCGAGGATTGGAAGAATAAGGATAGTGAGGTGATTGTTGCCCATATTATTACAGAAACAGATAATGGAGAGATTGTGTTACAGCACGATCTATATCTTTGGAGCGTCGAAGCAGTGGGACCGGCCCTCGATGATCTTATTAGTAAGGGGTATAAGTTTGTGACAGTAAGCCAACTACTTGGGTTTATTGATAATCCAACTGATGCTATACCAGGCGAGGTGTTTCGTTTTCGATAATTATTCACCAAACAGATTCTACATCATCCGTTTCCTGGAGTACTTCGGCATGCTTAATATAAACAGGCATGTGCTCGGTTCTTGCGACCGAGTAGCATCAAAATCGTTTTTTGAACAGTTTTTTGGTAGAATAGAAATATGAATAAGAAAATTTTATCAATATCACTAATAATTATTGTGGTTATCACAATAAGTGTCAGTGGTTATTTTTTGCATCAATTAAATATAGAGGAAAATCACCAATCCGATGAATTATTAGAAGAATCTTCGTCTAGTGATTTTGGCAATGACCAGATTGAAAAAGCCATTACCAATTATCTTTTAACCCAGAAACATTTCAGCTGGAAAATAAGAGATAATAGCCATAATTTCTGTGCGGTTGAAAATCTCAAACCAGACAACGAATTATTCCCATTGTACGTTTGGGCTTATTGCGGAGAATATGTTATCCAAGACGGTGGATTGAAAGCATTAAGCGGATCGTCTGGTCCAGTCAAAATAGATTATCCAAATGAGTTATCTTTTTACAATCTGAGTAGGTTTTCTTATGAAGCCCCAGGAGATGGTTCTCATTATCCCGAAGATGTTAGAAGAATATTCCCTGAAGAAATACATCAGAAAATATTTAATTTTGACAGAGAAAATATTATCAAGAGGATTGAGAAGATAGCTTTTGTTAACATTTCAACCTGGGAATTAATAAAACAAGCCATTGATAACTGCGAAGTAGAAGTTGTTTGGCAGGCGCATGACAGAACGGTTAAAGCAGAGCTCAAAAACGGAGAAGAATTATTTGCCGTTGAGCCAAAAATTGATGATATAATAAAGTTAGTTGAGGATGCCGAATTAAACTGCGGTGAAATTTTAATGGGAACGGAATAAGTTTTTTCCCCTGGATCCCTCATTTTAACCGACCGAGAGGCCTATGGCGCTAGGGCGACCGAGAGGGGTTCGAGTCCTGTCGCCGGAGC
>CAZLVZ010000046.1:0-1269 GCA_964563465.1 uncultured Candidatus Saccharibacteria bacterium
TGCATACCCGAAATAGCAGTCAGATGGCGAATACCTGCTTTATTCAATATATCTTTCAGCTCATCAGTTAGCCCTGTCTTATCTCCTAAAATCATGGCTTTTAATAAAATGTTTTGAGAAGATGGAAAATTTTGTTCAATCCCAGCTCCCAATCTTGACTTTCCCTTTAAAATCTTTTCGTAAGTCCAGTTTATAAGCCCGACTTTTCTCTCTTCAGACGAGACATCAATCTTCGGCAAAAACATAATTGAATAAATCTTTTTTCGGGCAAGATATTGCCTATAGTCAAAATCGTCGAGTATCGGCGGTTCTTCAAATGTACCCTTGATTTGCAATCCCTCACCATGTTGATATTCAGGGTAAAGCGGAGCATAAACTAATATTTTTTCGCTCTCAACAAAAAGAAAATTATTCAAGGTTGGACATTGGATAATCTTTTCTACTTTAATAATCAATTCTTGATTTTTTTGAGTAATTTCTGGTTCTTTAATAACAGTTCCTTCTAATATAACTTCTTGTCCATTAAAGTTCTGTAATTGATTATTGACGATTTCCATTTTAAAAAAGTCAGCTCTTAAAAACCCAAAAATAAAAAATATTAAACAAAAGATTATCAACCATCTTAATCTTCTAAACATTAAGGAAGAAATAAAAGAGATAAGAAATAAAAAGCCCAAAATTATTATTCGGGCATCTTGGATAATCACACCAAAAAAAATTCCAATTATAAAAAAGATACAGGAAAAAAGAAAAATTTTTGAACCGGACATATTATCTAGTTTCACAAATGTCAAAAGAGGAAGCAATCTCCTTTTGAATCTCTTGGAGATAATTTTTCGGATAAGGATTTACATTAGCAAAACTTGGGTCAACCGTCTCTCCTTGTACTTGAAAATTTTGTAAAAAGTATTTCTTCGCTGGACCAATCCATCTAACAATTTCTATAATGTCTTTCTTGTCAACCAGCCCGGGAACTACCGTTGTTCTAAACTCATAATCTATTTTATCCTCTTTCAAAATCTTTACACTTTGTTCAATTTTCTCTATATCAATATTTTGAACACCAGCAACTTTTTGATATCTATCCTTAGATGACTTTATGTCCATGGCGACATAATCTAACAATCTATTCCCTATCATTTCTTTCAACATTTTTGGGTTAGAACCATTTGTGTCAAGTTTTACTAAATAATTCATTTTCTTAATTTTTTTAATAAATTCTGGTAAATCGCTGTATATAGTTGGTTCGCCGCCACAAATAACAACTCC
>CAZLVZ010000046.1:1369-2484 GCA_964563465.1 uncultured Candidatus Saccharibacteria bacterium
GAAAAAGTTGGTGTTATGGTAATGTATGGTAAACGAAATTTAGTAAAAACATTTTTAATTAATCTTTTCACTGCTTCAACTCCCGAAAGCCGTTCTCCAGCGAAAAGATGCATAACCGTGCCACCAGTGTAAGCACACTGAATATCGTCCTGTAAGCTCAATGCCTCAAAAATATCATCAGTATAGCCAACGGGCAATTGACTAGAATTTGTATAATAAGGCACCTCTTTTGTCCCAGCAGTAATAATGTCAGGATATTGTTCTCTATCTTTTTTGGCTAAACGATAGGCCGTACTTTCGGCTGGTGTTGCTTCTAAATTATATAGATTGCCTGTTTCTTGCTGATATTTAATCAATCTTTTTCTCATAAAATTCATTATTTCCAAAGCAAAGGCGCTCCCCTTTTTAGATCCAATGTCTTCTCCTATAAAATTCAACATGACTTCATTCATTCCAATAAGGCCAATGGTTGAAAAATGATTAGCGTAATATGTGCCTCTAGCATCTTTAACTGCTTTCAAATAATGTGTAACATATGGATAAAGTCCTTTTTCGCTAAAATCCTCAACGCTTTTTCTTTTAATCTCTAGGCTATCTTTAGCTAAATCCATCAATTTAGTTAATTGATTAAAAAATTCTTTCTTTGTCTTTGATAAATAAGAGATTTTGGGAAGATTAATAGTAACGACTCCGATGCTTCCAGTAAGGGCTCCGGCACCGAACAAACCACCACCACCTCTATTGCGAAGTTCTCTCAAGTCAAGACGGAGCCTACAACACATCGAACGAGAATCAGAAGGATCCATGTCTGAATTAATGTAATTGGCAAAATAATTTGTTCCATATTTTGCAGAAGCTTCAAAAATTGAATCAAAAGCTGGATCATCCCAAGGGAAATCTTTAGTAATATTTATAGTTGGAATTGGAAAATGAAATGGTCTTCCAGTTTTATCCCCTTCAAGCATTATTTCATACAATGCTTTGTCAAAAACTTTCATTTCTTCTTCAAAATCACCATAAACCTCTTTTTGAAGTTTTCCTCCTAAAATCACTGGCTGTTTGGCAAACACTGATGATGGTTTTAAGTCCAAGGTTATATTGCTAAAAGGACATTG
>CAZLVZ010000047.1:0-2452 GCA_964563465.1 uncultured Candidatus Saccharibacteria bacterium
ATAAAAATCTTTTCCCATACCGGGACGCTGGGATCCCTGACCGGGAAAAACAGCCGCTGTAGTTTTTTCCTTCATTGCAGACAAAATCTCCTTTTTGCTGATTAAGCGCAATTCCACGATATTCATATTTCTTTAAGCATCATTCGTGCCATCAGCAGAAATAAACCTTACTCCCTTCCAACGCTTTGAAATACCGGCGGATCCATATATTCATTATTTTGGGTATACAACAGAAACGGGTTGTATAGTGCGTAGCTCTGTTCCCACTGGGAACTGTTTTACGCACTGAACCGGCATAAGAGTTGATGCGCTCTACAATTAATTTTACCGTTGTCAGAGCAGCCTGAAGTGTTATAATGGTTTTTTGTCGAGGTTTTTCTTCTCTTCGGCCGATAGCATCAGCATAACCTTAGAAAAGCGTCGTAATTTATACAATCCTGAGGATGCCATAACGACTGAAAGTTACCTCTTTATTTTTAGCTGGTTGCAAGTTTTATAAATGGATCATATTTGATTGGAGGATTATGGAAACCTTTGCCTTGGCGGCAGTCAGTCTTACAATTTCGATTTCTCTGTTCCTCAAGAAAAAGAGGTCTTCTCTCCAGCTCTCTTTTGCTTTCTTATGTTTTGCCCTGTTTCTACAAAAAATCGGGACTTTTTTCTACGGGATTTTTGGCGCTGATTTCTGGAAATTCATCGGCTATCTGGGGGCATTATCAATTCCGCCATTGCTGATTGTCTTCTGTCGCTCCTTTTTGAACAGGCAAAAGTTCCCCTCAAGGAAAATTGTAACATCAACCGCGTCTGGCAGTTTCCTGCTTGCAGCCATTTGTCTCACGCCGTGTTACGGGTGGTCTTATCTGAATCTCGTCTTTTACCTGTATATCGGTTCCGCCATGATTTACTGCTACACAGCGCTTATTGATTCCATTAAAACGAAGGAACCGGATGTAGAAAGGGAGAGATTAATTTACATAGCTATTGCCTGCGCCCTGGCGGCAGCTTTGAGCGTTTCCGATATATTTCACTGCTATGGCTACGGCATTCCCTCCATGTCCAATATCGCAATAGCCATTCTGATTTACTTCACTCTGATAATTATAACCCATTCCCGCCTGCCGGAGCTTCACGAGATTATGGTCAGGGCTCTCATTGTCTTTGCCCTCGTGTTGTTTGTGACCATCATATTTTACCTCATTACAAGTCTGTTCGGAAAAAATACAGTCCTCCCGCTAAACAGCGTTTTGATGGCATCTTTTATAATCGTCATTTTTATAGATCCGGCTAAACTGATCCTGAAAAAGATTGCGGCCCGTTTCTTCTTTGAGGGCAGAGACGTATCTGTGTCACTTTATGCCATTGACGAAGAGATAGAAAAAGAAAGATCAATGCTCCTGGAGGAAATGTCAACCGGCCTTGCCCATGAGATACGTAATCCCCTGAGTTCCATAAAGGGTGCAGCCCAATACCTCAAGTCAGAGGTGGGATCTGCACAGAACCATAAACTTCTCGGTATTATAGTAGAGGAAACGGACAGATTGAATAGCGTTGTGTCACAGTTTCTCAACTATGCCAGGCCTTATTCAATGAATGCGGAAGCGCAGGATATAAATCGTATCGTAGACAAGGTTATATCACTGATCAAGGCAGCCGGTTTACCTGAAAATATAGTTATTGAAAAAAATCCAGACCCTGATCTACCGGACGTAAAGATGGACGGTGAACAAATGATACAGGTTGTCCTGAATATAGCGCTTAATAGCGTTGAGGCAATGTCCGAAGGCGGTATCCTGAGCTTTGCTACTGCCAAAATAAAAGATGATGGAGACAAGACTTTAGAAATTGCCATCCGCGACACGGGTTGCGGAATAAGCAAGGATGAGCTAAGAAACATTTTCAAGCCCTTTTTTACAACAAAGAAAAAGGGGGCCGGGCTTGGCCTTTCCGTATGTCAGAGGATTATAAAGAACCACGGCGGCCGTATAGATGTGGAATCAACACCCGGCAGCGGAACGGTCTTTTTCATAAGAATCTGATTCGTTTAAATACCTTGACAGGGAACAAATCACGTAATAGTTATTGCAGGTTATAAAAATTAACTCAAATAAGCCACATATGAAAAAGATACTGATAGTTGACGATGAACCAAACATGCTCCTTGTTTTAGAGGCCATGCTTAAGAGAGAAAAGTACGAGGTCGCTACGGCATCCGAAGGTCTCGAAGCGCTCGAGTTGCTTAAAAACGATGATGTGGCTGTCGTTATTACGGATCTCAAAATGCCGAAACTCGACGGTCTCGGCCTTTTGAGTGAAATAGAAAAAAATTATCCTTCAATTCCGGTGATTGTCATTACCGCCCACGGCACCATAGCAACAGCGGTAGAAGCACTGAAAAAGGGAGCATTTGACTATATCACAAAACCCTTTGATCAGGATGACCTGAAAAATGTTA
>CAZLVZ010000048.1:0-2105 GCA_964563465.1 uncultured Candidatus Saccharibacteria bacterium
TGGTATTTTCCCGTTATTATGGCAGTCGCCGGCGGGGAAAAATCGGTGGCCAACTGGGACGAAGATGCCGTCAGTATGGCGGTTGCTGCGGCCTATGATTGCATGAACGGTAAAGACAGAAAGGCTCTGGACGGTGTCAGTCTCGCATCCACGACGCTTCCCTTTGCCGACAGACTCAATGCCGGAATCGTTGCGACAGCACTTAATATGAGAGAAGAGGGCGTTTCAAACGCCGACTTTAGTGCGTGCATGAAGGCCGGAACAACTGCTGCAATCTCGGCACTCGAATCTATCGAAGCAGGCAAAAAAGACAGCGTTCTCGTGGTTGCGTCCGATCAGAGAAGAACCAAAATGGCCACCATGTATGAAATGTTCCTTGGTGATGGAGCGGCAGCGTTGTTGTTCGGAAAGGATGATGTCATAGCGGAATTCAAGGGCAGTTATTCCGTGAGCTGTGACTTTGTCGATCATTACAGAGGTGCCGGCAAGGAATTTGATTATGGCTGGGAAGAGAGATGGCAGAGGGATGAAGGTTACGGCAAGATTATCCCCGAGGCAATAGCAGGTTTCCTGAGCAAGTCAGGGATGAAGATAGAGGAATTCGACAAGGTAGTATATCCCTGTTATTTTGGTGGTACCCACAAGAAAATTGCAAAAAAACTCGGCATAGACAAAGAAAAAGCACAGAATAATATGCATGCGGTATGCGGTGATACAGGCACCGCTCATCCTTTTGTGATGTTTGTGGCGGCGCTGGAAGAAGCAAAACCGGGTGATAAACTGCTGCTGGCAAGCTTTGGCCAGGGATGCGATGTCATGGCCTTTGAGGTAACCGATAAGATTAAAGACTTCAAGAGACCAACGGGAATAAAAGGGTCTCTTGCGAACAGGGTTGAGCTGGCAAGTTATCAGAAATTTTCCAAATTCAGAGACCTTATCGTGGCCGACCTGGGAATCAGGGGTGAGTCAAATCCGAGTACATCACTCACTGTCCTGTGGCGAAATAGAAAGATGCTGCTCGGTTTAGTGGGTGCAAAGTGCAAAAAGTGCGGGACACCGCAGTTCCCTCCAATGCCGGTCTGCGTAAATCCTGATTGCGGGGCTGTTAATGAATTCGATGAATATGAGTTTGCGGATAAAGAAGCGACCATCCTGATGTTTACCGGGGATATGCTCTCGGCGTCTGTCGATCCGCCTGCTGTGTATGGTCTGATAGGATATGACGGAGGCGGAAGAACCATGCTCGATTTCACCGACTGTGACCTGAATCAGGTAAAGGTTGGAATGAGGACGAAAATGTCTTTCAGAAAGAGGTATTCCGATAAAATGCGCGGATTTACAGGCTATTTCTGGAAGGCTGTACCGCAGGTAGAAGGAGGTAATGCGTAATGGCAACGGGAATAAAAGATAAGGTCGCAATACTCGGTATGGGATGCTCGAAATTCGGTGAAAGATGGGATTGTGGTCCTGAGGACCTGATGGTTGAGGCATTTCAGGAATGTCTAACCGATGCAGGAATTGAGAAGAACGAGATACAGGCTGCGTGGCTTGGCTCGTGTTTTGATGAAGTCAACATAGGGAAAAGCGCACTTCCCGCATCTATGGCACTGCGTCTTCCCAACATATCGGTGACCCGTGTGGAAAACTACTGCGCAAGCGGTACCGAGGCATTCAGGGGCGCGGTGTACGCGGTGGCGTCCGGTGCCTGTGATATAGCGCTGGCAATCGGTGTCGAGAAACTGAAAGACATCGGATACGGTGGTCTGCCGGAGTTCAGCTCTGCCATGGGTATGCTGAATAACCTGTGGATGGCGAATATGACCGCGCCGGGTGGTTTTGCGATGCTGGCTACCGGCTATGCGGCAAAATACGGTCTCGATATCAAAGAGGTCAAGAGGGCAATGGCCCATGTATCGGTGAAGAGCCATGCGAATGGTGTTCTGAACCCGAAGGCCCATCTGAGAAGGGCAGTGACAGAGGAACAGGTTCTGAATTCGCCTCAGATTGCCTATCCGCTGGGGCTGTTTGACTGCTGTGGTGTGAGTGACGGCGCTGCCTGCGCGATTGTGACGACACCGGAAATTGCGAAGTCACTCGGGAAAAAG
>CAZLVZ010000049.1:0-1940 GCA_964563465.1 uncultured Candidatus Saccharibacteria bacterium
TAACCAATTTTTTGATTTGCTTTTTTAAAAATTTTATTTTATAATAAAAATAATGAAATTAACAACACCCAAACTAAAGGCAATGCTATTGTTCTTCGCCACACATACAGACAAGCGATTGTTGGGAAAAGTTAAACTAATGAAACTATTTTATTTCACAGATTTTGGATATGTAAAAGAATACGCTATTCCTATCACTTACGACCAATACATTAATTTAGAACACGGACCCATTCCAACTACAATTATGAATATGGTAAATCAACTAGAAGACGATATTGATACTTCAATTTTAGGAGATACTATCTCAATTAACAAAAAAGAAGGATGTCCTCTCCACAGAATTGTTGCTACGAGAGATTTCGAGGAAAAAGATAAGGGCTATTTCTCTAAAAACGAATTAGTAATGCTTGATAAGAT
The DNA here is from genome assembly GCA_964563465.1 of uncultured Candidatus Saccharibacteria bacterium. GTDB lineage: Bacteria > Patescibacteriota > Minisyncoccia > Minisyncoccales > PEYH01 > JAYENY01. The sequence goes on from CAZLVZ010000049.1 coordinate 421, forward strand.
TTGCAAAAGATTTTACAACTCTAATGCTAGACAAATGGAAGAATCTTCCCATCAAGAAGCCGCGTGGAAAGATACTAAATTTAAAGAAAAAATTTCTTATTCCTTGGCACTGCAAGACAAGGATTGCCGAGTAGACAAAGAAAAAATGGATATTTCCATGAAAATTATAAACTCTTTAAAATAATGATAAAATTAGGGGATGTATTTCGACACAAAGAAAGAGAATATGTTTACCTGATTGAATATAATGATATTATATTCGCAGCACGCATTTTAGACCAAGACGAAAGTGAACAGCTTAATACTGTTTATGAAAAAAAGAAAATAAGAGGAGAAACCACAAAAGGGCTTGAAAACGAGCCAATTTTTTGTTTCGTGATGTTAAATACTGAAGAATTTAAAGGTAGGGTCGCTCATTTAGCCATGGATGCAGAGCATGATGTTGGTTCTTTGGTTTTTAATATAATCCACCCATTAGACAAAGAAGATGTGAAAGTAATTATCAATGAAATAAAAAACGGACCAGTTTCATTAAATCTAAGAAAAGCATTTGAGATATATCAAGGAATTTAAATTTTCCACAGCTTCTTGTATAAAAAATATAGAAATAAGATTATAATAAAGTAACCAAATAAAAAGACACTTCTGGATGTCTGAGATAGGGAGGATAGAAATGCTCAGACACCCGGAAATGTCTTTTTTTAATTTAAAAAGCGTAGTTAATTTACCACGCTTTGTTGTCCGTTATCCTACAATAAAAGAACAAGTGCTGTCAACTTATTAAAAAGAAAACGGAGGTCGTGGTTGCAAGAGTTGCTGGAGGACTCTTGCTCTGCTAAAACCTCCGGAAAACCCTACCACGCAACATATGCATTCTGTAAGGGGGTGCTCCCGAGTTCTTCTCTCTCGGTTATAATGCCCTCACATACTACTACATAAATTGATTAGCCTTAGATTGAACTATTTTTATCTTACTAAATAAAAATATAATGTCAAATTAAAATTTTCTATTCCAAAATTTTTAAACAATAGAAATGGGGCGCTGATTACATCAGTGCCCCATAAGTGCTTGATTCTTTCATTCTCTTATCTTGAAAGGCCAAACAGTTGAAATCGTTAGCTCGTTGTCCAAGAAAATCTTAACCACTGCTTGATAAATGCCTGGCAACAACTCAACATCACATAGTATGTTGATTTCCGCTGTATGCTAAGAGGAGGGTCTGACCCTCCTCTTGAGAAAAGCGGGGTCTGACTCGCTTTGTGAGCTAACAAATTTGAAATAAAAAAGTGGAGTAGCGTACTGCTGCTCCACTGTTAACGGCATAATTACCGTAAATGTTAACGAGTAATGCGATGACCTTTGAGATCAATATAGAGGCGTTCACCATCTATAGTTTCTACCAATGCCCTGAAAGGGGTATGCGGAACACTTATATAACGCTCAAAATTCGTCGCAAACCTGAATCGTCGCTCATAAAGGGCTTTGCCATCTGGCCCAATATGAAAAGATAAATTTGTTT
>CAZLVZ010000050.1:0-1822 GCA_964563465.1 uncultured Candidatus Saccharibacteria bacterium
TTTTAGTTTTAGCAGTCCGCCGAAAGTAGAAAATATGCAAATTCTTTATCATGATTGTTGTGGAACAACAAAGAATACCTGCAGAATTGGTTTTGATTGGGTTTATAGCGATGTTGACGGAGATCCAGAGACAAAGATTGAATTTCAAATTGACAATAATGCTGGTTTCGCAAATCCAGAGGTTAATAGAACCTTTGAAGGATTAAGCAATCCTAACGGAACTCATAATACTCAGATTGTTTATGTGGTTTCTTCAGCAACAGCTGATAAACTTATTTTCCGTGGAACTAGCAGTACAAAATATTATTGGCGAGTGAGGGTTTATGACGATAGTGGTAATAATTCTGGGTGGATAGAGCCCTCTCTTAAAAGTTTTCAGACAGAAACGCATGCATGGCCTTGGCCTGATTTTGAATTAACGCCGTCTAACCCAGCTGTTGAGGAGATAGCGTCTACAACAAATAGTTCTAATTGTTTTGATAATAGTCAAAGCGAAATTCAATGTAGTAGTAGTGCTTGGCTTTGGTCTGTTCCCGAAGGAGATTTTGTAAACGGCACCACCAATACAGATAAAGAGCCATTTATTCAATTCTCAAGCGCTGGGAACAATAAAGAAGTTATTCTTAGGGTTTACGATAGCTCTCTTGGAGTTGGAGAATATTGCAGTAAAACAAAAACATTTGACATAAAATTGCCTTTGCCGATCTGGATAGAAACAGGGGCAGACTAAATTTTGAGATTCAGAAAGTGAGACAAAAAGATTAGTCCGTATGTCCAAATTTTTCTTGACATAGAGTTCAGGGAAGGTAAAATGAAAAAACTTGGAGATACCAAAAACTTTAGATATATAAATATGATTTTATGATAATTTTTAGTTCTCATTCTTTACTTAAATTAAAGCAGAGAGACATATCTTCTCAATTAGTAAAGAAAGCTTTGAAATTACCAGATCATCAATTCTCAAGTTATTCTGACAGAAAAATTGTTTACAAAAAGTTTAATAACTTGTATCTTAGAGTAATTTATAAAGAAAAAAGAAATGATATTTTTGTGATTACTCAACATTGGGCGAAGAGAATAAAAGAAAAAAGTTAAATTTATGGAAATAACTTACGATTCAAAAATTGATGCCTTAAATATTACCTTTAAAAAAGGCGATGTTCACGAGACTTTGGAAATAGCTCCAGAGATAATTTTAGATTTAGATAAGAAAAGTCACCCATTATACTTAGAAATTATTGGGGCGTCCGAGAAGATAGGACTATCGAGAGTGAACGAAATAATTATGAGGAATCTTGTTCAAGCTCCAGAAAAAGCATTAATTGTAAAATAATTGGATTACCTCTACCGATCTGGATAGAAACAGGGGCAGAATAGAGGTTTGTCTTGATTCTTTATTTATTGCTTGCTCCGCTTGTTGCGGAGCTTGCTTTTATATCAATATTCTGTTATACAAAAGAATAAAATAAGATTAGTTTATTATTATGGCAGTTCCGAAACAACACAAAACAAAATCGCGAAGAAATCAGAGAAGAATGCATATACGAATCAAGCAAACGAGTTTAAGTGTTTGCCCGAAATGTGGCAAGCCGGTTTTGCCTCACACCGTTTGTATGAATTGCGGTTATTATAAAGGCAGGCAGATTATTGATGTCTTGGCTAAGCTTACAAAAAAGGAAAAAAAGAAAAAGGAAAGAGAAATGAAAGAAGGAGAAAAAACAACAAAGGAACCAATGACAATGGAAAAATTAAGTAAAAAATAAATAGTATAAGAACCTGCTCGCTTCGCTCGCAGAACGCTTGAAATTAAAATCATCATATA
>CAZLVZ010000051.1:0-1583 GCA_964563465.1 uncultured Candidatus Saccharibacteria bacterium
CTTGAAATTAAAATCATCATATACATTTTTAAAGTAATTTAATTATAAAAAAACTATTCCTACACAACCTTTAGCAAATCACAGAATAAAAGCGAAAGAGGTTCGCTTAATTGATGAGTCGGGAAAACAGATAGGAGTGGTTCCTCTACAAGAAGCGCTCCGAATGTCTCAAGAGCGCGGTTTAGATTTAGTGCAAGTAACTGAAAAGGTTGATCCTCCCATTTGTAAAATCGTTGAATTCGGAAAATATCTTTATAAATTGAAGAAAAAAGAAGCGAAACAATCAAAACACAAAGGCGGAGGAGTCAAGGGCGTTAGAATAAGATTCAGCACATCTGTTCACGACTTAGAAACAAAAGCAAAGCAAGCTCACAAATTTTTAGAACAAGGCAATAAAGTCAAAGTAGAATTATTATTAAGGGGTAGAGAAAAAGCCCTCCGCGGACATGCTCAAGAGCAAATAAAAAAATTCTTGGAAATGCTAAAAACATATGTTCCAATAGAATTTGACAAACCGAGCAAAAGTCGATTCAACGCAATTACCGTAATTGTGAAAAAAGCTAAAAAGACCAATCCTTCTGAAATAAAAAAATGAAAAACAAAAGCAATAAAAAAATGAAAACGAAAAAATCTTTAATAAAAAGATTTAAGGTTACAAAAACCGGAAAAATTATGCGAAGAGCTGTTGGTCAAGACCATCTTCGTTCAAAAAAATCCGGCTCAGCAATTAGACGAAAAAGAAAGTGGATAGAATTATCGAAGCCAGAAACGAAAAAAATTAAAAAATTAATGTCTGTTTAATATGGTAAGAGTAAAACGAGGAACAACGGCCCATAAAAGAAGAAAAAGGCTACTCAAACAAGCTAAGGGTTTTCGTTGGGGAAGAAAAAGCAAATACAAGGCAGCAAAAGAAGCGTTAATGCACGCTTGGTCTTATGCTTATAGAGACAGAAGGACAAAAAAGAGAGATAGAAGACAATTGTGGCAAATCCAAATTAATGCCGCTTGCCGGAAACACGGAATTTCTTATAGTAAATTTATGGGACAACTTAAAAAGAAAAACATTGAAATAGATAGAAAAATTTTGTCCCAATTAGCAAACAAAGAACCAAAAATCTTTGAAAAAATAGTTGAAGAAGCAAAGGAAAAATAATCAACGATTATTATACTAACCTAAAAGTCCCGCTATCGCGGGACTTTTGATTTACTTTTCAATAGAGTTACTTCTTCAATTCCTGTAATTGATTCATCAAATTCTGAATCGCTTCTTGTATTGAAGCAAGCATTGAAGAAAGCTCCTCTTTTTTATCTGCCTTGCTAGTCGCGGAAATACAAACTCCATTTTGACAACCATTAGGACATTGATAAACAAAACTAGTTGGATTGCCATCACTTCCGCAAATTGCTTCATATAAATAGGAACCACTTGTCACACAAGCTCCCCCTCCTGGTCCAATATGATTTACAGAATCGCCCATATAGGTTGAGTAGCTTAATTTACAGCAGTCCACTCTGCCATCAATAGAAGAAGAAACGGGATTAGCACTACCCTTCACATAATAATTCTTTCCTCCATCTGAATC